>CALLUY010000151.1 GCA_938010615.1 uncultured Pirellulaceae bacterium
TCGAAGTCAGCGAATTCAATGTTGAGCCTTACAAAAACAAAGCTCTTAACATCGGCGTCGCGGACTGTTTGAGCTGCTATCCGTTGGGTGATTCGCTGACTCAAAATAAAGACGGCCAGTGGACCGTCAAGTTCGTCGGAATGTTTGCGTCAGACGGACAGAAAGTCGAACTGCGCATTTCCGATTCGGCTGAGCCAGACGGTGGCTGGGAATCTGTTCCCGTCGCGGGCACCGCTCTGATTGTTAATAACGCTTGGCGCAGCAATACGTCTGTGATTTTGACGACTCTGCCAGCGAATCCTGCCGAAAAAACAATGTACTACACCGTCTGGAAAGACGGCGTCAACGTAACGGCCGATTCCCGTGTTGGCACTGACGCTTGCGGACCCGGTTCCGGGTTTGTCGGCGACGTTCCAGGAGGAGGCAATTACGTCGGACGACTTCCGCAACTCAAAGCACCTTACAAGATGTGCGGACTCAGCTGCCACGCGATCAACGAAGGACTGCAACAACGCGTCGATGGTTCTTGGAAGATGATGGGGCGACGAGACGACTGGATTCTACGCGACCAGCCAACCGTTGATTCTTACAAGCACTTGGAGGAATACGATTTCCAGATCATGGTTTGGGAAGACGACGTTTGGTACATGGAATTGGTCATGTACCCACCAAGTACACCCGACGCTTACAACATTGTCGCGCATTCGATCTGTGGACCGACCAGTCGCTGGCAAATGATGCGGCACTGGAACGTGATCAACCCCGGCGACCATGACTACGGCATGGACGATGTGAAAGGTCCGGAACAAATCGCAATTCGAAACGTCGAGGGACTCGGCCAAGACCGCGACTACATGCGTCGAAATTTTCAGATCGTTCATCACCTAACCACAGGCGCTGAAGAAGTCGATCCGACGATCAACCCGAAGAAATGGCGAGCTTGGAAAATGCCGAATCGTGATTTCACATTGATCGTTTGCGATTCACGACTTTGGCGCAGTAGTCAAGATGTCGACATGTGGGACGACGCAGGTTGGGGCGAATTTAAAAGCCTCTACGGTCGTACCGATCCAACGCGAAGCTTGCTCGGTGAAGAACAGTTCGCGTGGCTTCAGGAACAGTTGGCCACTGATTCATCGCCTTTGATTTGTCTGACGGGAATCTCTGGTATGCATACCGTTTGGACCGGAGCCAAATATGGAAAAACTTCTCCTAGCATGAATCATCCGATGAAGTTTAGCGAACGTGATCGCGTCGCCGCGGATTATGCCGGCTGGGTGAAGGCTGGTTCTGATCGGGTGCTCGAACTCCTCGGTTCTCGCCAAGGCGTTGCCACCGTTTACGGCGATGTTCACAACGGCTGCATCATGACAAATCAGGAGCATCGGGTCGTTGAATGTAGCTTTGGTCCGATCGGTCGCATGGGAGGACGCGCTGTCATTCCTGGCTTTGGTCCGAGGATGAAAGACGTTGACAACCGGGAACTTGAGATTCATTCGCTCTATCATCAAAAACACGCGACGCCTTCACTCGACCCGCACGAAAAAGGCACGCCCTACTACTGGAACTTTTTGGAAATGGAATTCAATCCGCAAAAATCTGAACCAACCATCGGCATGCGAATCCGCAACCTGATCGATCCGCCAAGCGAAACACCTCGCGGCGGCGGTTCGTTGGAAATCCCCGTTTCTCAAACCGGCCGAACAACGTTCAGCAAAGTCGCTGGATTCAAGACCTTGCCTTCGGCGGACGTTCGCTTCTCCGACACGTCCGGCAAACCGATTTTGGCAACCCGTTCTGCAGAGGACGGCTCTGTCCGGGCTCAAGCAATGATCGACATCGAATCTGGCTCAACCGTGATCGCAACTGCTTTCGATGGGGCGAAAGTTGAATCAAAAACGTTCATCACCAGCTAAGAATTGAGACAACCGCGACCGAATAAATTCGTGCAGTTGGCAAAACATCAAAGTCACACAAATTCTTAACACAAAACTAACAGTTCCTAACAAAGCTGTTTGCGTCGCGTTTTAGCGTGCTCAACAGACACAACTGTGCATCCTTTGGAGCTCGGGCAAATGTTCGAGCTTTCTTCTTTTTGCGTTCGTAATTTCTTAACACTGGTTCAGTACGTTTTCGCCCTGAGCAAACGGCTCTGAGTAAAAACACATTGTTACAAGGGTAGGAAAATGCGTAGCAGAATCAGACGTAACGGATTTACATTGGTCGAATTGTTGGTGGTTATTGCCATCATCGGCATTTTAATTGGAATGCTGCTTCCAGCAGTGCAATCGGTTCGAGAAGCAGCCAGACGGGTCAACTGCCAGAACAACATGCGGCAGCTTGGCCTCGCACTGCATAATTACGAGAGTGCTCACATGGCGTTCCCGCCAAGTCGCCTTGCTCCGGATGATCAGCTGATGCCATCTGACGTTTCGAACAGTGGTGCCGAGACCGCATTCCAAAGCTGGACAATACTGATCCTCCCGTTTGTGGAACAAGGAAACCTCGCAAACCAGTACGATTTCAACTACGCATGGTTCGACGCAGCCAACTCGAACAACAACGCCGTCATTTCTAACTCCCTGCAGCTATTCAAGTGCCCTTCTTCGCCATCAGTAGACGCAGTCGATCCTTACCACTGCGTCGGTGCTGCCGCCGGAGACTACGGATCAATCAACGAAGTCAAGAAGAGGGTCTACACGCAAGTACTGAACATTGATGATCCTGGCAAGTACGCTCGTTCAGGATTGCTTTCCAAATTCCAAAAGAACCCAATTGCACGAGCATCCGATGGTACAAGCAACACTCTGTACGTTGCTGAATGTGCGGGTCAACCCGATGTGTTCATCGCCGGCAGTCGCATGACGATGGATGACTTCGCAAACTACACCGACGATAAAGTGGTCAACTTTGATGGACGACTTTGCCCGACAGACGGTACCGGTTGGGCGGACCCTGATTGTGGATTCAGCATCAACGGCGCCACTGCCGACGGCTTGAACAAATACGGTCAAGTCATGATCAACGCGATCAACGTCAGCGAAGCCTATAGCTTCCATCCCGGTGGTGCGTGCTTCGCGATGGCAGATGGCTCGGCTCACTTCATCAACGATTCGATCGATGCCCAAACATTCGTAAGCCTCTGCACTCGTGCTGGTGGTGAAATCGTTGGGGAGTACTAAGCCATGCGAAAAATAACGATGCAACTGATCGTTGTTGCGATCTCACTTTCGCTACACCTTGTGTTAACCAACGTTGACGCAAATGCGGAAGAGAATAGTTCTCCGATTCGTTTGCTGGGCGTTGGCGCTATTGGCGGTGATGCACACGATCTTTCCGGTTTGAATCAAACTTTGGTTCCGACTGAAGGAACCAGCTCAGATGAAATTCCGGACGGCCGAACCTTTTCCAATGACATGTTTGGTGGAATCTCTGCAATTGCGTGGACTGGTGTTGAAGACATCTACTGGATGCTTCCGGATCGTGGTCCGCTCGATGGAGCAGTCGATTGGACGTGCCGTGTTCAAAAAGTACGTGTGATTGTCGACCTCGAAGGTGCATCGCGAATCGAAACAGAACTCCTCGATACCGTTTTGCTTCGAGATCACAGGGGGATTCCGTTTACCGGAATTGCATCGGCCTATGAGAGCACCGATTCTCGTACTCGACGCCTTGACCCCGAAGGAATCCGCGTCGGGAAGAATGGGAATCTGTTTGTTTCGGATGAGTACGGTCCTCGTGTAATCGAATTCACCGCCAGCGGTCAGTTTGTTCAGGAGATTCAAGTTCCAACACGATTCCTGGTTTCGAACCCGGACGTTTCAAAGAGCACAGAGAACCCAAAAAATGAAATCGGACGTGCGACCAATCGTGGCATGGAAGGTTTGGCGATCTCTGGTGATGGTCAGCAGCTGTTCGGATTGATGCAAAGTCCCTTGCTGCAAGATTCCTTTCGCGAGACGATGGAGCAGAAGCCGACTGGGCTGAATTGCCGGCTTCCGTCGTTCGATGCTCAAAGTCAATTCGGCAAAGAGTTTGTGTATCACCTTGATAGCGAGTCGAACAAACTCAATGAGCTTCTGAGCTGTGGCCGGCACCAATTCGTCGTCATCGAACGTGATGGTGAAGCTGGAGCGAACGCTGGCTTCAAGAAGTTGATGCTGATCTCGAAAGAGTTTGCTTCCGATGTATCATCCGTGGCGCAGTTGCCGCGAAAAGACTTGCCTGCTGGAATCAAGCCTGTTGCGAAAACGGTTCTTGTCGATTTGCTGGACGATCAATGGGGATTGTCAGGCGAAAAGATGCCGGAGAAAATCGAAGGGTTGGCCTTCGGGCCTGACGTCGATGATCAGCATCGGCTTCTTCTGGTTGCATCAGATAACGATTTCGTTCCCGAACAGGAAACGGTGATTTACGCATTTGCCGTTCCACATCGCATTCTTGAACGTTAGTAGCGGTTTGCTTAGCGTGGACGTGTGCCTGCGGCGTCTCGCCGCAGGCACTCTCTATGCGCTTATATGAATGCCAACTGCACCTCGCTCACGCTCTTTGAAGTTGCACATTTGAGACAAGATTTCGCATTTTGCTTGATAAAACACGTGAAATTAAAAAAGCGAAACGTTCCAATACAAGCCCGACGCGCAAGCGAGGGATCCGGAAATCCTTTGAAAAATCCGCTCGCTTGCGCTTCGGGCTTGTATTTGTGCAACTTCAAAACTCACGCTTCCAGCTATGATGATGGGAAATTCTCATATTGATGGGCGAGTTAATGACAAACGGAACAGTTGGTGTTGGTGGCAAGACGATCGAAGAGGCACTTGGTGAACTGTCGGACATGACGTCCGGCGTGCCGCCGATTGCCGTTGAAGAGTTCGAACAGCGGCTGGAGAAACTTCAGGCGTTGATGCAAGAGAAAGGTGTCGGCGCTGTCTATCTTCACGCTGGCACAAACTTGTACTACTTCACTGGCTTGAAATGGAATCCCAGCGAACGGATGGTCGCCGCAATCGTTCCCGCTGAAGGAGAAATCTGCTACATCGCGCCGAAATTCGAACTCGATACACTGCGGGATTACTGGAAGATTCCGGCTGAAATACTGGCGTGGGAAGAACACGAAAGTCCGTACGATCTTTTGGGACGTGCGCTCGAATCGATGAACGTCGCGGACAAGGAACTGTTGCTCGACGAGGCGACGCCTTACTTTATCGTAAACGGAATTCAAAACGCGAATCCAGATCTCAAGATTGGCCACGCTCAACCGCTGACTCAGGCATTGCGCAGCCGAAAATCAGAAGCAGAGATCAACTTGATTCGCCGCGCTCACGAGATGACGCTGACCGTTCACGCTGCGGCAGCTTCCATCCTTCGTCCCGGCATCACAACACCTGAAGTCGTTGAATTCATCGACAAAGCGCACCGCAAAGTCGGCGCTCCGGCAGGATCGTACTTCTGCATCGTGCTTTTTGATGTCGGAACATCATTTCCTCATGGAGTCAAAGACGCGCAGACGCTTCGTGAAAACGATTGGGTGCTGATCGATACGGGTTTCTTGCTCGACGGATACAATTCGGACATCACACGTAGCTTCTGTTTTGGGGAACCAACCGAGGCTCATCGTAAAGCGTGGGATGTTGAAAAGGCGGCTCAGATCGCGGCCTTTGATGCGGCCAAACTCGGTGAGCCCTGTGAAGTCTGCGACAATGCCGCGCGGGCATCGCTCGAAAGCAATGGCTACGGTCCCGACTACAAACTGCCTGGCCTACCGCATCGAACAGGCCATGGTTGTGGATTGGACATTCACGAAGGTCCGAATCTTGTACGCGGTGAAAAGACACCGCTGGATGTGGGGATGGTTTTCAGCAGCGAACCAATGCTGGTGATTCCAGATCAGTTTGGTATTCGCTTGGAAGACCATTTCTATATGACCGAAACGGGACCGGAGTGGTTTACTCAGCCATCGCATTCGATTGATGATCCGTTTGGGATCGAAGCCTAGTGAAATTATCGAAGGTGGCATAAGCCTCTGGCTTGTGAGCGTACGGCATGCAGATCACAGATCACAGGCCAGAGGCCTATGCCACCAATTCACCAATCAACTCCGCTTAACGACCATGGACGACGAAGCATCTTACATTTGCGACTCCTGCGGTGAAGAGATCGTGATTCCGATCGACCCGACGCAGGGCGAAAGCCAACAGTATTGGGAAGACTGCCCGGTGTGTTGCAATCCAAATCTTATCTCTGTCGAAATTCGCGATGGGGAAGTTCGGGCTTGGTGTCAGCACCGGGACTGAGGACCGATTTTAAAACGCGGAGCAGCGGAGAGCGCTGAGTTCAGTGTGCCTTAGATCGGAATCAACGGCACTCTGACCGGGTTTTTACCTCGATCACGACTCCTCCGCGATTCTCCGCGACTCCGCGTTTCAATTTTCGTCGTGACTTGGCAGGTATTTGAACCGTTCAATGGCCGCGTCCTGTCGGCCTGCTAAAATAGCGGTGCTTTCCAACCAATCGTTGACCCGAGGTATTTCGTGTTTTTGAGACTCACTTCTGTTGTTGCCGTCGCGGCTTCACTTTTTCTAGCTTCCTCTACAGTCGCACAAACGCATGACCCGATGAAGCCGCATCCGGCGGTCGCTCCGGCGGTTGAGAAAATCGAAGCCGCAGTTGCCAAGGGCCCATTCGAAGCTAATTGGACGTCACTTGAAAATTACGAGATTCCGCAGTGGTACAAGGATGCCAAATTCGGCATCTTCATTCACTGGGGCGCCTACAGCGTGCCGGCGTTCGGCAGCGAGTGGTATCCGCGACAGATGTACATCGATACGAAACGTCGCGGCGATAATTTCTTCGCACACCATGTCGAAAAGTACGGTCCGCAAAAGAAATTTGGCTACAAGGATTTCATTCCTCAATTCAAAGCTGAAAAATTCGACGCTGGCGAATGGGCGAAACTTTTCAAAGACACCGGAGCTCGCTACGTGATTCCCGTCGCCGAGCACCATGACGGCTTTCCGATGTACGCATCGGACTTCACAAGCTGGGATGCTTCGGAAAAGGGACCAAAGCGTGACATCATCGGTGAACTTGCAAAAGCCGTTCGAGCCGAAGGAATGAAGTTTGGCGTTAGCAGTCACCGAGCGTTCAACTGGATGTTTTACGTTCGCAGCGAAGACTTCGACAACGCTGACCCGCGGTACGCGGAACTCTACGGTCGCCCGATGCCATTCCTGTTCGAGAAAGATGCAGCAAACTATCAAAAGAAGTTTGTTCCTCAAGATGAACAATTCAAAGACGACTGGCTGGCTCGTTCTTGCGAACTGGTCGACAAGTACAAGCCGGACGTTTTCTGGTTCGACTTCGGTATCACGCCCGGATTGCGTAAGCAAAAATACGACGAAAACCCGTTCGCTCCACATTTACAAAAGTTTGCAGCCTACTACTACAACCAGACTTCTGGCAACGAAGCGATGGGCATCATCAACTACAAGTGGGGCGCGTTCCCGGAAAAGGCTGCTGTGCTGGACAAAGAGCGTTCCAAGATGGCCGAGATCCGTAAGCCGTTCTGGCAAACCGATACCGCTGTCAGCTCAAGTTCATGGGGTTACACGGAAAATCAAAAGTACAAAACAGCCGATCGTTTGGTTGATGACTTGATCGATATCGTCAGCAAGAACGGATGTCTGTTGCTCAACGTTGGTCCGCGTGCCGACGGAACGATTCCGGAAGAAGACACAGCGATCCTCAAAGCGATCGGATCGTGGCTGAAGATCAACGGCGAATCGATCTACGATACGACCTACTGGAAAACGTTCGGCGAAGGACCAACCGGCGTTTCCACCGGACACGTTTCGGAAAAGAAAGACAAACGCTTCACCGCAGAAGATCTTCGATTTACTTCCAAGGGCGACGTGCTCTACGTGACGGGACTGAAGTGGCCTGAAGACGGAAAAGTCACCGTCAAGACGCTGGCTCAAGGCGGCGAACATTATCCAGAAGAGATCGCATCGGTCGTCATGTTGGGCAGCGATGCGAAGTTGACATGGAATCGTGACGAAAACGGTTTGCACGTTGAGCTTCCGGAGACCCATCCTTCAGAATATGCTTATGTTTTGAAAGTCACGAAGTAGAACTTGGCTCGAAGTAGAACTTGGCTATCCAGTGCCCAAACAAACGCGCGTCCGCAATCCAAAGCTGCAACGAATCTTCGTTCATGGCTTGCGTATCGCGCTTTTTTTGTGCGTTCTCTGGTTGATCCGTGATGCTCACAGGCTTGGCGCGGGCGATGACATCGAATTCACGCTTAATCCGGAAGTGTCGAGTTTCGTGCAGCACGTTCAAGGTAGTCATGCATTTGGCTGCATGTATCCGGGAGACAATCGTATCTACGATGTTGCTGGACGGTCGATCGGCAGTGTCATTCAAACTTCGCCGCAAAGCGATCACATCGTTGGTTACTCGGGACCAACGAATTGCTGGATCGCTCTGGATTCAGACAACCAGATCGTGTCGATCAAAATCGTCAACAGTGGCGATACGATCGACCATGTTCAGGCGGTTAAGGACGACCCGGATTTTGCGAACGCCTTTCGCGGAATCGGTTTTGGTGAATCGAAAAAGTGGCAGGACATCGATGCGGTTTCTGGCGCGACACTGACCAGCTACGCGATTGTTTCTTCCGTCGCCAATCGGTTGGGTGGGGATGCTCCATCGCTGAAGTTCGAAGCCAAGCCGGACACCGCCAATGTGCGATCGCTGTTTCCATCGATGTCACGGATCGAGCCCACCGATCGGGCAAACGTTTGGGATGTATTCATTGATGGTTCGAAAGTCGGTTCTGTGCTCAGCACGTCCCCGGTCGCCGATCAGCTTTCTGGTTACCAAGGCCCGACGATGACGCTGGTTGGTTTTGATGCTGATGGAAAATGTGTTGGATTGATCGTGGATCAGACTTACGAAAATCAGCCTTACGCGAATTACCTCAACGATGATCGCAGCTTTCAAAAGATCTACGTTGGCAAAACGCTGAAAGAAATCGCGACGATGACTCCGGAAGACAACGAAATCGATGGCGTTTCCGGTGCGACGATGACCAGCATGTGCGTCGCGGAAGGTTTGCCGCTGGCTGCAAAAAGTGCACTGCAGCCTGTCGAAAATGTGGCAACGAACGCTGCTCGACGGCCGATCTCTTGGTGGGCCGACGTCGTCACGGTGTTGTTGACGATCGTAGGAGTCACGTTTTCATTTGGGCGATTTGGTAAATTCAAAAAGCTGCGATTCGCTTACCTATTGGCGGTGATTGCGTTTCTCGGATTCATCAACGGCCACATGATTTCGCAAGCTTCGATGGTTGGCTGGTCAAAGAGTGCGATTCCTTGGAGCGTAGCGCCTGGACTGGTCTTTCTTTCTTTGGCTGCCTTGACGATCCCCATTTTTACAAAACATCAACCTTACTGCCATCACATCTGCCCTTTCGGCGCGATGCAGCAACTGACAAAGAAACGGTTCGGCTGGAAAGTTTCAATTACCAAACCAATCGATCGTGTTCTGAGGTGGATTCCGTTTGTACTTTTGCTCTTCGTTGTTATCGCTGCTATTTCCCGATCAAATTTCAACCTCGCCAGCATCGAACCTTTTGACGGATTTGCGTTTCGCATCGCGGGCTGGGCGACGATTGGTGTGTTTGCGATCGGTTTGATCGCGTCAATATTTTCTCCAATGGCCTATTGTCGCTATGGATGCCCAACCGGAGCACTGCTTGGATTTCTGCGATTCCGTGCCGACAGTCATCAACTCGGAACTCGCGATTGGGCAGCGCTGTTATTGGTAGCCGCGGCTCTGTGGTTGCGAGATGCCAGCTGACGAGTTGAAGGTGGCATACACTTCTGGTTTGTGAACTGCATGTCGGGCCAGTCAGAAAATAGTCTTAAGCGTCAGTCAGCTCTGTCTATTAAAGTTGATTCTTCTCGCTTCATTAAAGATGTGGCGACGTTTTGAGTCAGTTGTTTCTCAGGTTTCGCTTCTTTGGCTTTGACCGTCTCCATATCTTCGGCCGGGCCTTGAAAAACTTTCTTCAGGATGTCACTAAAATTTTTGGGCTTCACAACATGCAGCGCGATTTCTTTCTCTTCAGCACTGGTAGAGATTCCATCGATCATAACAGGCTCTTTGTTGTCTTTTCCGCAAAGTGGTTTCAAGACTCGATTGAGCTTGGCTCGCAATTCGAAGGACAAGAATTCTAGCCGCTTTTGCAAAACCTTCATTGATTCCGTCTCGTTTGCGGAAACTCCTATTTGCAGCAAGCCGCCAGAATCCGGCAATAGCGAGAGAGAAAAAGCGTCTGCATCCTCACTGACTTTCTTCAATTGTTGCTGAGCATCGCCGAAGTCGGCAATCTGAAAAATTTCATCAACAAGCGACCGTGAATTCTTCAAATCACATACTAAACGAACGGGACCCTTTCCACACTTCACCCAAGCGTTGCGGATATTGTCGGACACCGCGTCGCTGATGCTGCTTGAAAGAAACTTTCGTGTACCAATCACGATCGAAGTTTTGCCGAATTGTCGAAGCAAAACTGACGTTTTTGTATCAGCAATTGGAACACGCGTCAGCATCGCATCGCCCAGTTTTTCATTTGAGAATCCCTGACGGGCCAAATAGTCGACCAGCTGCCCGGCGTGCACTTCGTTCGCGAATCGCAACTGTACGATAAAATCAAAAGGAAGCTGTTCTTCGTAGAAAACTTTGAAAAAATCTCCTACTCGAGCTGGGAGTGAAATCGCACCTGAAACGCGAGCGATGTCGGAGATTTTAAAATCAGCACCAAACGGACTTTCTTTTGAATCCAGCTGTATAAGATTTTCAATCGACACGTTCTCGAATTCAGGCATTTTTAAAAGTGCCTTGATCGAAATATCAAAAGCAACTTGGGATCCTGCTGAGCCCTCTTTCTTTTGCTCCTGTGCTTTGATGATGGAGCCGGTGAATAAAGCAACGATAGTTGCAACAACAAGGGCGGCGCGATTCAAAAACATGACGAACCTCATATGAAACAGGGCGATGAATGAAGAAAAAATAGAAGAGTTGAGTTACAAAACGCTTCCACCAAAACTTTGATGGAAACGCCCCTCGCTTTCACGCGAACTACGTGAGGAAGACCAGATTCGCGCAAGCTTGCTTAAACTTTTGATCTTAGTATCGAAAATTTGACCCGAACTGTGCGTTAGCTTCAGCAGCGGTAACATTGAGAGCCACAACGGCTTCGCTTGGCAGCCCCGTAACTCCTGTAACCCAAATATCTGCCTGCCGTGTCCCGGTTCGAATCTTGGCAACGATTGGAACGCGTCGTTTTTCCGGTCGACATTGGCTGGAACAGATCGTGTCGATCGCACATGGAACGCAAACTGAAAGAGTGCATCCACAGATCTTGTATGTTTTACGTTCGAATCGGTATTTCTCTTCTGTCAACTCGACTTTGACTGGAACCGTGATAGTTCCTTGGTCCGTTATCGGGGTGTCAGTGTAGAATTTTTTGTTGACAACTTGACCTTCACAGTCCGTTGGAGGTGTGACGATGTATTTTTGGGTTGTCTTTTTGCCGCAATATCCACCTGGCGAAACCCACAAATTGCAGTTTCCGGGGTTTTCGACGCAACCACTTGAGCTACCACATCCACATGGGCAGTTTGTTGCGGTTTGCATTGGTGTATTAACTACGGTTCCCCAACTGGGAACAACGGTCTGAGGAACGGCACAGGAAACTTGAGCATGTGTTTCAGAACACAGAATCGAAACAGCGGCGCAAAACAGAATTGCACCTGAGAATTTTAACTTTTTGACCATCAGTAGCTCCTTTGCTTCATGGCGAGGTCAGTTTGTATTTCTACAAACAGAAAATGAATATGGAGCTACTCGCAGTCGGGGAAAAAATCCCGCCAAGCTATATTTTTCTAATGCAACAAACTTTTGCCCAAGTAAAGTGGCGGGCAATTCTAGTGAGTTTCGAGATCACATGAGCGATTATGTATGATCGAAATACACATCACTCCCACACTCCTAAGATGAAATGAACATGAACAAACTAACAATGTCTCTGGTGCTTTGCGCCGCCGCCCTATTTACAGTTCCAACCGCGTCAGCACACGAAGGACACAATGGCAGTCTCGCTGCACACCAGTGTGCTGTCGGCTGTGAATGCGAGTGCTCAAGAATCCGGCCCACATGTTTGCCTATCATTCGTAGGTTCCGAGCAACTCGGCGTGCGTTATGTGAATATCGATGCACTATGGGAAAAGGCCAGAACGACATATTTCCCGTGATCAATGATGAGTGTCATGATGTCTGCAAACGACTGCATCCTAACCAGCAGTCAGCAGGTAGGTTTCTTTGTGATTCTCGCTGTCATGACATCAATGTAATTTCACCGGGGATTCCTTCGAACATACTTCCGTAGTCAATGTACCCGAAGTACACGACTGAGCCCAACGCTAAATGCGGTGGGCTTTACTCGTTTTTGGCGATACTTGCGTTCACTCGGACACAGGCCGGACAATACGGAAGCCTTTGAACATAAAGCGAATGTACGGACGATCTGCGGAAGGCATTCGGAGAACGGCTTCATTCAAAGGAGTCTCAACTGTTCCACCACGATTGACGCACGTTTCAGCAAGTAACTGGTGATCGTCCTCCATCCAACATGCTTCGCTGACGTTGCCATACATATCGAACATGCCGTTTTCGTTGGGCATTTTTTGACAAACCGGTTGAATCATTTTTCCAAAATGGCCAACCTGACGTAAGAGGTTGGAACGCAATGTTAGCATCGCTTCGTGGCTCGCTGCCTGCTCCCATTGTGAATGTGTCGGTAAACGATAGCCATCTTTATTTGGAATGAGACGCCACTTGTTGAGGCGATTGGAGACAACTTCATCCATAAGATATTTTCGTTCTTCAGGTGTATTATAGTCGGGAAGTTGAAAATTTTCGTCAATACGCTCGTAACAAGGTTCCAAGTTGTCCTGTTTTGAACGCCAGTTACAGAAGAGAATTCCATCAATAAGTGAAACATTGCTTGCTGGATATCCAGCCTCGTTTTTAGGGTCGACTGCTGCGTCGAGAGGTTTGGCGACTTGATGCAAACCATTATCTGGAGCTGCAAGAAAATCATTGAATTCAGTCGCCAAAATTTCTCGACCAAGGATATCGAAAGCGTCTTCACCGTTCCCGATACGAATCATGCTTGATTTGATAGACTTTGGTGTTCTTGATTCCCGACAAGCCCAGTTTGCTGCACTTTTGACATAGTTGGAATTGGTGGACTTCAGGAATTCACTCAATTGCTCATTCAACTGATGGGGAATATTCTTTTGCCTAACCTCGGACCAGTATCCACATCCAAGACAAACAGCACCAATTGCTTTGTCCTCACTTAGCCCTTTCAAAACTTTCTGATCCAAATCCGGAGTTGACCATTTTGAAAAGGCATTGACGAATTCCATGCGAAACACAAATTGCTGCTCGCTACCCAATTGATCCTCAATATCCTTTGCAGCATTGAGTGAAACGATCGACGCGGCGACGCGAGCCATGTCGGACATTCGTTTTTCCTGATCTTCTGGGCTGTCGGCGTCGGTAACTAGGAGGTTATCAAACCTTCTCTTGAGCATCGACAACGCTTGAGATCGGTGCGATTTGAAAACATGAACTAGGGTTTCGCCACGGTAATCGTTCTCTGCTGAAACCTGATCTACCAACCAAGAGAGCACGTTCGTTGACGGCCTGTCTTCCAATCTTGCAATGCCGACGTAGAGCCTCACTCTATCCTTTTCATTGAGTTCAATGGCCATCGCACGACTCTTCAGCAATGACAAGCAGTCTGCCGATCGCAGGCGCATTGTCCTTACATTTGCCTCAACTGCTTCCGGTTTCTCAGCGATGACGAACGATGACACATAGGATTCTGCCATTTCACGATTCTTATTTCGGTTGTAGATCAACAAAGCTGTTGTCATTACCGCCAAAACTCCAACAACGGCCACGGCTCGTCGGAGGTATAGAAAAAAAGCTTTTCTAAATAGACCTTTCTCGTCTGGCACAAGGTCGCGATATCGAACAAACCGCAACATCGAACCGAACTCCATTGCAGACGGTAGATAACGATCATCGTTTGTTGTTGTCCAACTTCGGGCCAAACTGGTCAGTTTTTGACGCGCTCTGGACGCCGGTGATTTCTGCCTGATTTCGTCCAACCACGATCGGATCGAAGGGACCAGATAATCATGAGTCAACTGGAAAAAGGATGCCGACTTTTGAACTGAATCCAAATCGTCCACATCAATACTTCCCCGATCTGGATCGGTTCGGGATATCAAACGCAAATCTCTTTCCAATATTTTCAATAGCTCATCAAATCCAGCCTCATCATTTGCAAATCCTGCATTTTTTCTAAGCTCAATTTCAGACTTTAAAGCCCCGCGGATATGCGAATTTGATTCGTCTGGCATTAACGCTTCCAGAGCATTTTGAACTTGCTCGCGATAGGGCTTGTAGCGGGACTGTTGGGAGTCGTCACCAAAGTGATATTCGAGAAATGCTTCGCCAACTCCCTTGATACCGCCAATCGATTTCAATTCGCTTTGCTCCCAGTTACGCAGCTTGAACATCTCTGCAAACACCACCAGTTGAATACAGACGACATGGTGTCCTTTTGTGAGCTGATTGACGGTCGACTCAATGAAGTTCTTTTGCGAATTCGTAAGTGGTTTGGGTTCTGCAGGAAGTTTCCCGTAGGCTCGCCCAAGTTGTCGAAGAACTTTTTCTGCATGAGATTTATCAAAGAGGTCAATGGATCGAAAATTCTTGTTTTCCAGAATATCCAATTCCAAAGCATCAAAGAACCGAGTCAACGCCAACCAAAACCCATCGCGAACAACCAGGAGACACATAAAAAAGTCCTTGTTGCAATGCCGCATTGCTTTGGCTATCTGCGACAGCCCGTATTGATCATTGATTCCCAGCCGCTGCTCAAACTGGTCCAGCACGATTGCGATTCGCTTGCGCTCCGGATTCCAGAGACCAGCAGCGATACCCCGAAACAGGTCTGTCAGTGAAAGTTCAGTTGGCACATCAACGAGCAATCCTCGAATCGCCTTGAGCAATCGAACCTCTGTGTCGGCACGCGTACACTCAACATAGAGCACTTCCAGTTGCTCGCTGACTCTAGGCAATACTGCGGCCTTTACGAACGAAGATTTTCCACTACCGCTGGGACCACAAAGAACACCGACCGGAAGTTGTTTGGAATCGAGCTCGTCAGCTTGAAGAAAATCAATCCAGAACTGAACGCTTTCCGGCACGCCGTATCGATCACGAGGTCCCGGCAGCAAACTGGAGAAGAAACTCGCATCCCGAGCGCCATACGATCGCAAGCCCCTGGGTACGATTGCGGGAACCAACGGAAGAGCTTTCTGCCCATGCCGGAGCCAGTGCCTCAGATCTTCGGCAAGTTCGTCTGCCGTCATGTAGCGATCACGAGCTGCCTTTTCGAGACATTTCAAACAAATCCGTTGCAGCTCACGATCGATGGAAGGATCAATTTCCCGAATAGGTTTCGGATCGCGAGTCTCGATTTGTTCAAAAACTTCGAAGCGAGAAATTCCAACAAACGGCCGTTTTCCTGTCAACAGTTCATACAGTATGACTCCCAAACTCCAGATATCTGTTCGGCCGTCGAGATTTCTTGTCAGGCCTTCAACCATCTGCGGCGACATGTAAGGCGCCGTTCCACAAGTTTCCTCATAACTTAGCGGTTGATCAGATTCATGGATCGACAATCCAAAATCCGAAATATAGGGTTGGTCATCTTCGTCAAGCAGAATGTTCGCAGGCTTGAGATCACGATGAATTACTCCGTTTCGATTCGCGTAGGCCAAGGCGTCTGCAATCTTGGCGACCAATTGAGCCGCGTCTTTGTGGTTCGCAAACCTTGACATTGAAGATTTTAGATTCGAACCGCTAATCAATTGCTGCACTATTGCAACGTAGCCATCATGAAATTCAACCGAATGGGTTTCGACGATACCAGCATGCCGCAATCCGATGGCACGCTCAGCTTCGCCGCGAAAGGACTCCAACAAGAAATCGTTGGAAATCACATTGCGATGAGGAAATTTTAAGGCGACCCACTGACTCGAGCGACTATCAAAACCGCTGCAGACGATACCAAATCCGCCTTCGTCTATCGGCTCGATATATTGAAACGGACCAAAGACTTTCGGAACTGCTTCGCGAGACTGGTTTTGTTCGACACGGCGGCGGTCATCGGTCCTCAAAACCGCCGTTGTGAAAAGATTGTTTGCTGGGTAGACACGTTTAAGACGCTGCCATGCGCTTTCGACGGCTTCATCCTGGTTTGGAAAGCGAGATTCATATTTGGCTTTACGAAAAAATTCACCGTTGCTGACTCGGAGATCCATTTCGACATGAATTAGCTCGCACATGATCCGATGCAACAACTCTGGCCGTCGAGAGAATTCTTTCTCTACGCGCACGACTTCCTTTATGTCATTCAGAACGTCCTCAATCCTGACATCTGGGTTCTCGTGCCATGCCGCTTCAAACTTACGACACGCCGCATCGATCGCATCTTCCAAATTTGTTTGCGATGGCTTCTTAATCTCAAACCTTTACCGAGTATCCCAGACATCTTCCCAGTGTGATCGAATCCGCCCCAACGTCCGTTCCACTGTTCGCAAACTTATCGACCGTTCGTTAGACGTGATTTCAACAGCAATCTCTTTGTTAGAGTAGCCTTGGAGTTTCAGCAGTGCAACTTCTTGCTGTTCTTCAGTTAGAAGGGTGAGGTGTTCACGTAGAGTATCTACAAATTCCATTGCTTCGTGCACATTTGGAGACCGCGAAGGCATCGATAATATCGGGTCCGGGGCTGCTTTATCATTCTGAGCGCCTGTCACATTAATCACTTTGCCCCCACCAGCCCGTTGAGTCGTCTGACGTCGAATTTGATCCTTCGCGCGCCGATCGACAAGCATCGCGAGAATTTGCCACAAATCATCGCGATCATGAAGCTTTGGAAATCTTCCCTCCTGAACTTGCATGAAGAATTCGGAAAATGCCTGTTGAACAACGTCTTCACCATCGGCAGAACTTCTTGGCGTACTGCTCAGTTTTCGATTGGCTAACTGGACCAGACGTTGAATAAATCGTTCCCAGATTTTCTGAGTGGCCTCATTGTTCCCTGCACGCAGCCCCTCAATGTAACGTGAGACGGAATGTTCGGATTCATACAATATTTGATCTGAAAGCATCGAATTAATTTCCGTGTTTCTTGGCGGGCCAAAGCGATCTACCGCGAGAACCTTTCGTGACAAGAATGCTTAGCTAAAAATCGTCACAAATCGATAACGTGGTCCGAATTGTACTCGAACATGGATGAGAAGACCCGCCAACTTTATTTCCGTTTCTTAGAGTTTCTGTCGGAAACGGACTTTAACCAACTCGAACAGGACAACCTAGAATCGATGGCTACAGCTGCTCAACTGTACCTCACCGGAACAGAGCTTCATGAGGACGCTGTCACGCGAATTGGCAATGCGATCAGATTCTTGGAGGCGTCCGAACGAGGGGCTGCCGTATTCGAAATTCAATCTCTGTTAAGTGGGGTTGAAAAGCGACTGGAGCAACCGTAGGAGTAGACAAATTCGATTGCCAGAAAGTCATTGCGATTGGGCAGCGCTGTTGTTGGTAGCCGCGGCGTTTATGTTGAAGGTGGTGTAGCCACCTTGGCTACAACTCCTACACGAATGAGAGCGTTTTTCCAAAGTTCTGTCTGAACGACAGCAAGTCAAACACGTTGATTCTGCCGTCACCGCCGTAATCGAAGCTTGCATTGAAGTTCGCATCACCGGTCGAAGACGAAAAAGTCTGACGTAACGCCAACAAGTCAAACACGTTCACTCTGCGATCGCCATTGTTGTCTCCGTAAAGCGAGTAAAACGACTCGTCAACGCTATCACCGTAAACGTATTCACCACCAACGCTCAGCCCGGTCCCCGTGCGTCGAATCTTCGAACCGTCGACTGTCAGCTGATAGTTACCGTCCTCAAGAAAGCCTGTGTTAGCGCGAGTCGAACTACTGAATGTCAGTGTCACGACGGTGTCGCCATCCTTGGTGCACACGAAGTTCGAAGAAAGGATCATCCCCGTTGGAACTCCATCGCCGTCACTACGCTGAATGATACTGAAAGCATCCGGATCGATCTCCACCGAACCGCTGAACGTCAGCACGATTTTATCGATCGAAGATCGTTGAGCCCCTCCATCGTTGATCGTCAATCCTTCAAGCGTCGGAGCGGTCTCGTTTCCAAAGTACTCCCCTGGCGTCGGGGTATCGCCGGTCCAATTGGAAGCCAGCAATCCTTCGGTACCCGATGCAACTCGGTTAAGCGAAGGTCCCGTCCCATCTGCTGCTGTGGGCCAAGCTGAAAGATCATCGTAAGCCAATTCGTCTGCCAGAACCCAAGGCGTCACCGTTGGATCGCTGGCCGGTGGCGCATCCGCCTGTTGCAACGCGACCCGACCGAAGTCGTTACTAAGATTGTCGCCCGTTTCTGCGCCAACGATGTTCACCGCGTTGTCGATGCCATAGTGAGTTCGGAAAGCCGACAGTAGACTTCCGTTTTCTGGAAGCGTCGGGTCAAAGGTCACCACGACGATCGTCCCGCCCGAATCCAGCGTGCCTGAGACAAAGTCATAGTCCAGTTCGCCACGCAGACGCCACTGAGAAAGATCAATGTCCTCAGCCGTTGGGTTTTTGATTTCTACAAACTCAAGATCTTTCGCTGTGATCGCCGTAAAAATGGCGACCGCTGCTGCTGAAGGATCTTCCGGGTGATAGTTGACTTCGCTGATCACCAGTGGACCAACGCGAGGCGAAGCGTTGGTTAGTCCAAGCGTGGGTTCACTGCTTGGCAGGAATCGGCCGTTGCCATCTGGAGTGCGGCTAAGTGATTCGCCATTGAAAGTTGATCCGAATTCGACCACGTCTTCAAATGCTGCGTTGCCGCCAACGTTCCGCGTTAGGTAAACATGATCTCCAAGGGAACTCAATGCGAAATCATTCGGACCCGGATTCGTTGGGGTTGGATTGAAGTCGCTTTCGTCAAAGACAATGAACTGACCTGCTGAAAGAATCGTGCCGGCGGCAATTTGATACTTAAACGGATTCGAACCACCGTCACTCAGATACCAGCCGCCGATGTTCACATCGCTGGAAGTTGGATTGAACAGTTCAATCGCATCCAAATTCGGAGCATCCGTATGCGCCAAGATCTCGTTGATCACCACGCCTGAGGGGCTTGATTCTGCGGCGCCCGGCGTACCTCCGTATTCGGTGCTCGTTCGCCAGCTGTAGTATTTACCAAGACGCGATGAGTTCGTGGATACTGAGTCCAGCACCAAGGATGCGCCGTTGCCATCGGCGGCGACGGTCCATAAACCGCTATCGGCCCAAGTGACTGATTGGACTTCCGTGCCATCGATTTCCAATAGCTCCAACGTCTCGCCGCTGTTGCTTAAGCCGCCGGTCCATTCGCCGACGGGAACCACAGATGAACCATAACGCGATGCAAAGGCACCAGCATCTTCTACAACAACGAGACGTTCGCCGGGACCGAGCAACACGTCACCAAAGGTATAGGTCAAGCCATTGGCTAACTGCATGCCGTTAAGATTGACTGAACCCGTTGGATGCGAGTTGACCAGTTCCACAAACTCAAAATCATTTGCATTATCAAAACCGGCTGCGATTTCAGTTGATGATGGATCGTACGGATGGTAGTTGATTTCGCTGATACGAACGTTCGATTGAGTGGCCTCTTCGAGGAAATATGTCGCTCTATGAAGCGCAGACCACGTTCCGTCACTTGCGAGTGCACGCGAACTGACGGTTGTCAAATCGTTCAGCACGATTGGATCGCCGGTGAGCGCTGTAGAGAGAATCACTTCGGCATCGAAACTAATGTCGCTGCTGGTTCGACTGACTTGGTGAACTTCGACGGCCAATGTGTTATCACCTGCAACCAACAGGCTTGGGTCAAAGCTGAATTCATGCCAAGTTTCTCCGTCGTCGCTGGCAAACGGATTGGCAAATGTCTCAAAGCCGACAAAACTGCCAGGGGCACCAGGGATATTGTCTCTCGCGATTTCGACACCGTTCAGATAGACAACCGCACCGTCGTCACGACGCAGCTGCAATGTTGCACCCAAATAGTCACCCGCGGCAACATTGAATGTTTTGCGGAAGTAAGTCGTTACATGTTTGAAGTTGGAATTACTTCCGAAAGAAACGATCGTGTTTTCACCGCCATCCCCGTAACCAAGCTCGGCATCACCGCTGCTCCAAGAATTGTCGTTGAATGCAGCACTTCGCCAAGCGGTACCTTGATTGGAACCATCGTCGAGATACTTCCATTCAGATTCTCTCTCCAGCACAGTCGAGTCGACGGACGATCCGTCGTAGATCGATGCATCAGGACTGATACCGCCACCTAACAGCCGCGGATCACTTCCGTCGAGCGTGTAATAGATAACGCCATCGCTAGCCGCGATTTGCAGCTCATCGCCAACGTCAAACAATCCGCCGCTTTGTTCTGCACCCTCCACGAAATACTCTGGTGCATCAAGCCACGGAAACAGAGCAGCTTCCTCTTCTATTGTGTAGTTTCCGAACGCATCCCGATTTTCGATAATCGCATCACGGAACTGTTGCAGAACAACCGCCTGCCGTTGGTGAAAATAGTTATTCTCCAAGTCAGCCAAACGAGCCAACCAAGTCGCGCGCAATCTCGGATTGGTGACTTTTGCATCACCCCAACGAGCTGACTCGGCGTAGATGGCGGTGTCGATTTCAGCCGCCAGTTCGTACATTTTTTCAATCTGGGCCTGCGCCGAAAGGGTGCCTCCATTGAAGAAGTGTTCTTGCACGTTGTCCGCAAACGCGATGCGATACTCTGCGTTGGCCATCAATTTCTGATGGAGTGTCTGCGGATTAAAGAAAACTGCCTGATCGAAATTGGAATGGTTGAATGGTCCAATTCGGTCTTCGTTCACATCGCGCAACATGTGTTCCGAATCATGTGCGAAGAATAGAAACCCTTGATCACCTGTGCGATCGCGTATCGTGAAGAAGTTGTTCAACCCTGAGTTCGCCGGATTGGAGTACATTCCAATTGGACCGTCGCGATTCCCTCCCAGCAGCTGAACCGTCATGTAGTCGATCAAGTTGTCGACATCCAACAGCACTTCGTAATTTGTATTTCGAGTTCCGTCCGGGTTGAGCCCTTGGGCTCTCATGTAGGCATCGTGGTTCACGAAGTTCGGCGTCGAACCATCGGCATCGAGCGCGATCGCTTGTTGGAACAGTCGCTCGTAGGCGTCAAACGTTCCATCAACCACTTCATTTGTTCCCGGTCGTGCCTTGATCACGTCGTAATCATCCGGATCACCGCCAAAATAGCTGGCTGCAAAGTTATCGTCGTGACGTTCCTGTGTTTGGAAGATGCCCCAGTACTGACCGTTGAGGTAAAGGTGAAACCAAACGCTGCGAGTATACGGCTGGCCGAGGTCCTTCAAATTCTCACGAGCAAGTTCATCTTCAACGAACTGAGCCGAAGTGGTGCCGTTGAAAGCCCATGACCAGTTTTGTGCCGTGCGGAGATCCAGCCTTTTGAATGTGTCGACTCCTTCGTCACCGTGAACCGGGTAGTTCAACTCAGAATCGCCATACTCGGATCGCATGTAGATTTTGAACGAATGCTTTGGATTCTCAGGGCGTCGACTGTAGGCTCCTTTGATTCGCAGACCAGCATTGACTTGGAATCCCTCCGAGCCATCTGGATTGATTAGTTCGACCGAAGCGGGTCTTTCCCATGCGATTCCACGTTGCTGAGCGTTGGCATAAATTCCGTCGGTTGCGTCAAAGAGATTGTCCAGGTCTGTCGTTACCGACCAGGTTGGAATTGAAACCAGCGCGTCCTTGATCGTCTGCAGTCCTTCGGTGGCAATCACGTCAGGATCAATACCATAGTCTACGTCATTGGCTCCCCACGTCGTCGGCCAACCTGCTGGCGCGGCACCGTTAAGTGACTGATTCACCACGTCGTCAATAAAGATGTACGACGTCGTCCGATCAGGCACGTTGAGGTAGTTTGCCTTGGTTGCGATGGTTCGCAGCGTCGAAGTGCTAGAGATCGTAATCGGCGAGGTATAAAGAGTGCCATTGGTTGCCGAAGGCGTGCTGCCGTCGAGTGTGTATCGAATCGTTGCGCCCGGAGTCGTCGAAGATAAAGTTACGTCGAATGCTGCACTATGAAATCCGGCAGGCTCACTCACGGTAACTCGATCAACCATTCCATTAACGGGATTGGTATTCGTGCTGCCTGGAGTCGGCGTTGCGAAGTAACTGAGCTGATCGAAGTTGCCGGTGTCGAAACGGACTCCGTATGAAACATCTGTGAATTGGGGTGGATAGTCAACGCCGCCCGCAAGAAATTCAGAAACGACGTTTCCAAAAGAATCATACAGCCCGACGTATTCGCCGGAGGCACTCAGTTTGAATCCAGTATAAAGTTGGATTCCTGTTGTCGGCGCAGCGTCGTCGTCAGCATTCACGACAAGGTAGCTGCCAGCATTGAGAGTCACCGAAGGAAACGTCCACTTGTCCGTTTCGTTGGCATCATCCGTTAGTGTGTAGCCGACGAGGTTGATGGACGCGTCGCCAGCGTTGTATATTTCGATCCAGTCGCTTTGGTTTCCGTTGTCGTTTGTAAAACCGTTATCGTTGGATGCAAGAAACTCCGAAATGATCGGAGCCGCTGCCAGAAGTTGACGAGGTTCAAGCACTTGGTACGGAGCGCCCTGTTTTGCTGATCTTTTCGAGCGGCGGAAAGATGGACGTCGTCGTGTCTGGTCGCTCATAGAAGTTTCGCCAATGGGGTAACGAAAAAGTGTGGGATTCAATTATAGCCGTCTCCCGCTCTTTCGTCCCGGTCAATCTTCAACGCATTCACGTCGGATTCGACGGTATTTAACAGCTCATCATCAATTTTCGTTTGCTGGAAAGCCACCAATCTATCGCTTGTCTTTATCGATTGAGGCGTGCAAAACCGCCTCCAATCGTTGAATAAAGTCGTCGATAATGATTGCCGTCGCTCCCCAAACCTGATTTTGCTGAACTGAAAACCAAGGTACCTCGCGAACTTTCCTATCGCTGGTAACAGACGAATTGCGCCGATTCGAACGGTCCAGAAAATGATTTACCGGAACACGAATTAGCTCGGCTACTTCATCTGCTTGCAAAACAAAAGCTGGTTCTTCTGATAGCCATCCCACGAACGGAGTCACGGTAAAGTCCGATGGTGGAACGTAAATTGAGTTAAGCGTTCCCAATATTTCGATTGAACTTCGGTCAATGCCGATCTCTTCTTCGACTTCTCGAAGCGATGTTTGTTCAAGCGTTTCGTCTTCTTCATGGCGACCACCGGGAAGCGAAATCTGCCCCGGATGATGTTGGAGGTCATCTTTGCGGCGCGTCAAAACGGTTTGCAACGAATCGTTATTGGTCCCTCGATAAATCAACAACATCACTGCGGCTTGACGTCCTTCACCAGCGAGCTCTTTCGGTCGAGTCTCTGGACGCACGAGTTTCGATGAACTCATTTCAGAAACCCAGCCATCTGGACGAACGCTCACAAGCGCTTTTTCGATCGAGCTTCGATTCATCGTCGACGCTGCCAATCCGTTGGATCGGCACGATAGTACTTCTTCAGCAACGAAAACAATTCCTCGTGTTCCCGAGAAAGTTCTCTTGGCTGTTCGAAAAACGTTTCGGTCGCAACGGCGAAAAACTCAGCTCGATTCGTAGCTCCATAGTGATCGAGCAAAGTTCGTCGGCCCAATTCTTTCGCTTGGCAAAGCTCAGCAAACCCTTCTTCGACGACACGACTCCAAGCCTGTGACGACGCCGAGTCATTGAACATGACGCTGCCTCCCATTTCGCCATCGAGCCCGTCAAGTGCGTGTGCGAATTCGTGGATCACTACGTTCTGGCCGTCGTCTTCATTGCGACCGCCTTCGAGCGAATCTTTCCACGACAGGATGATCGGCCCGCCCTGCCACGCTTCGCCGGCACGATGTTGGGATTGTCCTTCGTTGACGCCGTCGCCTACTTCGCGACGGAAGGCTCGAGGATAAACAAGGACTGATTTGACGTTATCGAAATAGTAATCGTTCACCCCCAGCAACATCAAACAGGCCTGAGCCGCGATCGTGACTTTCATTTCTTCGGTAAGCTCTAATCCTTCGCAGCCCTCCCAATTCTTTTCGGCAACGAAAACTTTGACGCGATCCTGCAAACCCAGCATTTGCAAGTCCGTCATCTCCCACGTCAAGCGAACGTTTCGCTGCAAGTGCAAGTCCCACGATTCGGGCCAGGGTTTGGCAAGAATTTTTTTGCGACGACGTTTGCGGAACCAACCGAACATGACTTCCAGTACGATAAAGAAAGGTGGCATAGGCCTCTGGCCTGTGGTCAGTATCGTTGACCGCCTAGAAGTTACCATCTATTCGGGTTCGACAGGAGTACAACCATGATTTCGCGAAGACACTTCATCGGCAGCGGCGCTGCGGTCGCCGCCGGATCGATCGCCACATCGAAATCTTCCTCAATCGCCAACGCAAGCCACGCCGAACCCAATCGGCCCGTCGTCATTTCCACTTGGAAGCACGGCTTGGCTGCCAACGACGCTGCCTGGAAAGTTCTTTCCGCAGGTGGTCGTGCGTTGGACGCCGTAGAAACCGGCGTTCGCGTAACGGAATCGGATCCTTCCGTTTCCAGCGTTGGCATCGGCGGTTGGCCAGATGCTTCTGGCGTTGTTACCCTCGACGCTTGCATCATGGACGAAAAAGGTGACTGCGGTTCAGTCGCTGCGATCGAAGACATCGAAAACCCAATTTCGGTGGCTCGCATGGTGATGGAGAAAACTCCGCATGTGATGCTGGTCGGAAAAGGGGCCCAACTGTTTGCGGTTGAAAACGGCATGCAGAAGAAAAATCTTCTGACGGAGAATGCCAAAGCCGAGTACGAAAAATGGAAGTCGTCTCATCCGGACGCGATCAAGTCTCGGACCATCAACATCGAGAACCACGACACGATTGGCATGTTGGCGATCGACTCAAACGGAAACTTGTCGGGCGCTTGCACCACCAGCGGCATGGCGTGGAAGCTTCCCGGTCGCGTCGGCGATTCTCCGATTATCGGTGCCGGACTTTATGTTGACAACGAAGTTGGCGCCGCGACGGCAACCGGTGTTGGCGAAGCCGTCATTCGCGCCGTCGGAAGTTTTCTGGTTGTGGAACTGATGCGCCAGGGAAACTCACCGGAGGATGCTTGCCGTTTGGCAACACAGCGTGTGATTGACAAGACGCCGGATTGGAAGCAGATTCAAGTCGGCTTCATTGCGATCGACAAACAGGGTCGAACGGGCGGCTTCTGCATCCAGCCCGGTTTTGACTACGCGGTTTACGATGAAGCGGGCGGAAACCGAATGTTCGATGGCAAAAGCCACGTTGCAAAATGATGGATAGTAGCTCGACGCTCCGAGTCGTGATTAGCTGCAATACCGTTCAATGAAGCCAAAGGCTCGGTGGCATAGGCCTCTGGCCTGTGTTCTGCATGCCCACAAGCCAGAGGCTTATGCCACCTCGCCATCTGCAACGACCCTACTGAAAAGCCAAAACGAAGGGTGACGTCACCTTCATTGAACGGTATTGCCGTTAAACGAACAAATTAAAAGAACCCACGACTTCATATCCGAAGTCGGGGCGGTATGCCCTAACTCTTTTTGGATTG
>CALLUY010000152.1 GCA_938010615.1 uncultured Pirellulaceae bacterium
GAATCGTTTAACGGCAATACCGTTCAATGAAGGTGATTCAGTAGGGTCGTTGCAGTTGAGGAGGTGGCATAAGCCTCTGGCTTGTGGACATGCAGAACACAGGCCGGAGGCCTATGCCACCGAGACTTTGGCTTCATTGAACGGTATTGCGTTTAACGGCAAGCCGAAGGCGACTGTGTTTGGCATCACCAGGCGCAGTCGCCTGCGGCTTGCCGTTAAACGACTAATGCAACGGCAACGCTGACATTCACGCTTTCCCAATCCTTCTCTTGCAAAACGCGCAAAACAAAAACGCGGATCGAAAACGATCCGCGTTTGTCTTTGATTTCTAGTTGTCAGCCCGCGTGCTTACACGTCAGGTTTTTGAAAAGGCAAACTGGCCGACCATTAGCCAGACGGCAGTGAAGCCGATCGCGATTATTGAATGCAGGTTTTCAAATGGCATGGATTGTTCCTCCAGAGGTATGAAACGATCCGTCCGTGAGTTAGTGAGTTTGCACATCCATGCACTTTCGATATCGACGTTAGGATATCGAAGCTGGAAGAAAAATCACTTCGGCCCTCGGCTTTGACTAGCCACGAAAGTTTGGCTGGTCGTCACGACCCGAACAGGTATGTGTGACCCGAACTAAGAACTGAACCTTCGGCATAGCGTGAGCTGAATTTTACTGATGACTTTATCGTTCCCTACGCTCCACGTTTATTGGGGAGCCGTGACTTCGATCATGTTATTCGACTCGTTCACATGGGAATTCGGATCCAGCATTGGTCAAATAATCAGCCGCGGACCGCGTATCAATTCGTTCACTGCATTGATCTTCGATTAGGCTTGGATTAGGTGGACAAAGATTCGCCAATGATTCATTAACGGTGAGCCGAATTCCCAATTCTGTCAAAATGAACTTGCGACTGTCGTAACCAGAAGTCACGTGAACCTCGACGCGGTTGTCGAAAATGATTCGTGGCTACTTGCTTTCGAGCAAGGTCGCCGATTTTTTCTTTGCACCCTTCTTCTTCATCGGAGGAAACTTTGCGTCCGGTCCGTAAAACTCCGGATGCAGTTCAGCCAGTTTCGCCTTGAGCTTAGGGCGTTGAGCAATCGCCTTGATAACTTTGCGGACCATTTTCGGTTCGCTGACCCCGCCCAGAGTTTTCCCTGCCGGCATCACCTGACTGTCCCAGCCAGCCAACTCGGACGGCTTGACGCCGTCGAAATAGAGCGCGCTGGTTGTAAAAGGGCTCGGCGCGAAGCCGCCAACCAGATCAACATTTAGATCGGGTTTGATTTCGTCTTCCATGCCGCCCGCCCAAAGGCAAGCGTTCACGAAACTGCGTCTTGCGTCTTGCGTCTTCGTCGTGCAGGTCTTCCGAAGTTCCGAAAGACAAATAAACGACCCTCGCATCCTTTTTCTCGCCGGAAGGCGCCACGTAAAAGTCTCGTGTCCATCCCGCTGAAACGAGCGGCTTTTCTTCGACGGATTCTCCACCGGGAGCCAGCTTGTCCAGCACCTGAACTTCAACCAGTGGCGTTGCGTCAGCCGGTGGCCGCGATCTGTAAGCGCCGCACCACGAGTGAATCGGGCCGACGCCGGAGTTGATCGGATGGTCCTTCGCCGAAGCAACTGGCGTAACCAGAGCTCCTGTCGCATGGTTGGTTCCGTAGTGGTCCTGTCCGCGTTCTCTGTGCCACGTGTTTCCAAAAATCTGTTCGCCCAAGCCGCCAAGGTAATCTTCGCCTTCGTGGTTGAAGTTAAGCTTGGCCCATTTTCCTTCTTGTCCGTTAAAGCAATGAGTCGATGTGCGAATTCCGACAGCTGGACCGCCTCGTTCAAAATAGTCGACCAACAGATCGGCTTGATCATCCGGCAAGTTCATAAACCGGGTGAAGAAGAACAAAAGATCAGCATCCTTGAGCGCTTCCATGCCAGGCACCGGAGCGCTGCCTGCCTTGATGTGTCCGTCTTCGTCGACCCCAAACAGAACGGTGCACTTAAACCCGTGTCGTTTCGCCAAGATTTTGGCCATCGCCGGACAAGTTTGCTCCGATCGATACTCGTGATCATTGGCAATGAACACGATGTGTTTGCCTTTGCCAATTCCTTCGCTGCGTTCGAAAACTAATGTCTGCGGGTTGGCCACAGTGGATGCTTTTTTAAACCCTGCGGACAGTTCCTGTTGAGCATTCACAACCGAAAGACAGGAAATGAAAATTAAGGCAACGAGCAAATGAGGATTCAATAAATAACGTTTCATGACGAGACCAAAAGATCGTTTCATTGATGGTGCAAAATCGAACAACGAGTATAGGCCACCGCCGTCCAAGTTTCACGGATGTCCTGTCAGGTTTCGGTTCTGTTGTTGATTAGCCATCAGCGCAATGGTTCAAGGCTTCGATTTTGTCTTCTGCCGAAAAATCCATCGCAAAGCTATCCGTATTCGGT
Source organism: uncultured Pirellulaceae bacterium (assembly GCA_938010615.1). GTDB lineage: Bacteria > Planctomycetota > Planctomycetia > Pirellulales > Pirellulaceae > Mariniblastus. The sequence continues at coordinate 2,442 of CALLUY010000152.1, forward strand.
TGGAAGAACTGTCGGCTCGACTTGCAGCGATTGTCTGCCTTCCTGAACTCCGATCAGCGAGTCAGAACGAGCATCGATTTTCTCTTAGTTTTCTTCCTGGTCCACCAAGACCACTCGTACAAGCCATTGTTCGCAGTTAATATCAATCACTTCAATTTGATACCTAGGCCGTTCTTGAATGCGAGAGAAAATGAACATCAATAAAGGAACCATTTACACAATTTTAGTTGCGGCGATCACCGCAATCACCACCTTGGGCAGCTCGGTGCAGGCGCAGACTCGGTACCAGTACCAAGTTCAGCGAGGGCAGAACTTGGGCTCGGCGACTCGCCAAGCAGCGCCACAAACTCCGAATTATCAAACCGTCACTCTGACCGAAGCGCAGATGGCCAAATCGACTTTGGGCGCGAGCTTTGCGGACTCGGCGGTTGGCGTTGTGGTTCGTTCGGTTTACACCAACAGCCCTGCTGACAAAGCGGGTTTGAAAACGGGTTACGTGATCAGCAAGCTCAACGGCCAAGCGGTTTCCAATTCGGCGTCACTTAATGCGGCGATCGAGGGCATGTCTGACGGCGATGTTCTTAAGCTAACTTGCAAAAACAGCGTTGGCAAAGTTGCTGACGTCAACTGCAACGTTTCGACCATGGGAAAGGTTATGGAGGCCAGCAATGTTCCCGAAGCGGGAGTCTACGGCCCGGCGATCGCTCAGGCGGAAGTCAGCCTTCAACAAATGGGTATCAAAATCAAAAACGCTGCCCAAGAACTTGAAGCGATGAAGAAGCAGTACGCTGACATGGAAAAAAAGATCGGTGAACTCAAAGCGGAAGCTGAAGAAGTTCGCAAAAAAGAAGCAGCCCAAAAAGCCGACGACAACTAGTTCGACCAACTGGCAAATTTCAGGAGGGCGAAACTCCTCCAAGCTTCACGCAAGCTTGGCGAGAGGTTCGCCCTCCTTTTTTTGTCAAAATCGATCCTTGGAGGCCATAAGCACCAGCTGCTCCTCGATCAGCTTCGCTGCTGCTACATATTCGACCTCCTCGCGCGATTTCAGTTTGCCCGTGCAATATCCTGTCCAAAAAACACAGGCAAAAAGTTCTATCAGGACCTTTAAATGGAAGGGGCTGCAGGCAACCCGAATATTGTTTGAATCCGGCCGGTCCAAGTGTTACCTTAGATGTCGGTGCCCGGTTAAGCCGGCAGCAATCCCCGTCTGTTTCAATCCGGAGTTTCCTGTGTCATTGAAATCATCTCGCGGCCGACTCCAGCGTCCAGCCAGCTACAGTTCGCTCGAAGAACGACGTCTCCTAGCTGGAAACGTGACCGTTGTTGAAGACGGACACCTCTACATTCGCGGCGACCAAGCCGACAATCAGTTCGAAGTGGTTGTCGAAGATGGCCAACTCCGCATCAACGGACTCGATGGAACCACGATCAATCGAAAAGACAGCTTTGTCGTTTCTGGTGCTACGGTCACCGAATCCGGAGTCTCGTTTGAAGGCGGTTTGCGAGCACACCTCGGGCCGGGCCACGACAATTTTTCGGTCAATGATGCAGTCTTCGAGTCAAGTTCGATCATCTATGGCGGCTCTGGCGATGACACCATTGACGTTGTGGACAGCCAGTTTCTGGACCGAACCCTGATTCAAACGTTCGACGGAAGCGATAACGTCTCTGTTTCGGGCAGCCGATTCGAAGGCGACTTCTACGCGATTACCTTGGAAGGTCAGGACACGGTTTCCTCGATCGATTCAGCATTTGAAGCACTCTCCATCGTCGCCACCGGAAACCATTCTGACACCATTCATTCCGAAGGCAGTCACTACATGGGAGAAGTCAACCTTCTTCTTGGTCAGAACGGAGGTGACAAAGTGCAGCTTACCAATCCGGTAGTGGGTCAACATCAGCTTGGCGTCTTTACGGGCAACCACAGTGACACGATTGGACTCGACTTGCGCGACGCGACCGTCGCTGGGACCATCAGAGTTTCTGGCCAGGCCGGCACAGACCACTCTTCCGGGATGACGATGGGCGATGAGATTGCTGAAGCAACGACTGTCGTTAGCGTCGAAAAAGATGCGTTTGTCTTTCAAAGTCAGCTTGGCGGAATTGAAAATGTGGTCAAGGGTCTGAACACCGCACGGGTTCCGATCGAGTCAGGAACTTTTGAAGACGACGGCATCAATTCGCATATCTTTCAGTTCGCAACTCCTGTCGTACTCGAGACAACTGAAACCATCAAACAGTTTGATTGGTCCGGTACCTACGCCAGAGACAACCTTTCTCTTGGCCTGCCGGATCTGCCAGACAATTTTGTAATCGAGGTCTATGAAGACGCTGGCGATGGTGCTCCTGATCTTGATTCTCTTGTGAGGTTCGAGGTTGGTGGCGCGAATCGTACTGCTGTCGGAGAACTCGACTCGCAGCTCTATGGGAAGGTTCCTCTCTACGGATTTAGCGCCGAAGCTGAGTACACGATGCAAGCTGGGACACGGTATTGGGTTTCGATCTACACCGAATTGGCAGAAGGTGATGGCCCCAACGGATGGCAGTGGAGTGCTGGATTCTCCCTAGACAAGACTGACGAGACGCTTGTCAATGAAGGCTACAACGATGCCGAAATCAATTGGCGCGTCGCGGGTCCCGGCAGCGATCCCGCCATCGCTCAGTCGACTCAAATGGACTTGCGTTTGAGAGCCTGATCAAACTCGAGATGAATTCAAAGTGGGCAGGCCACCGTGTCGGTTCACCGGGATCCAGAGCTATTCCTTAACGTGATCGAGAGCGCGCAGATGCGCAGAGGCACAGAGGAAATGCGCGACGCCAAAGTCGTTACGAATGATCGAAAGGCGGAGGTCGAGCCCCGCCATTTCGGTTTTGCTCCCCGTGAAACCCATCCATACGACTGCAAGTCAGCGGTGACCGGTTATTGAGATGCGTCCCCTTTCATTCCCCTCGTGGCGGACCAGTAGCGATTTTGAACCACTACCTCCCGTTCAAACTCCTCGCTGAAATCTGTGTCCATCCGTGTGCATCTGTGGCTAAATTCGATCACGTCCATTCTTGGCCACAGATGAACACAGATTCGCACAGATGTTGCGAGTGAGGAAATACTCGGAAATACTCTGTGTACCTCCGTGTCCTCTACGGTAAATCCAGCCGCGCGATTGGATTTGGAGTCAGTTAAGGAGAAGCGTTGGGGCGAAGCAATCGAAGTCTACGAACGGGCCACGAATCGATTCCCGGATTGTTTCAACTGCGAAAGAACTTGGCAGCTTGCTGGATTTCAAAAGCCAAACCGATCCTTGACAAGAAAGACTGGAAGGCGGCTGTTGAAATCTACGAAAAGGCCAATGAATCAACGAATCGCAAAAACCCCACCGTCCTAAACAACCTTCGATACTGCCGATCAAAGCTTGAGGCGGAGAAGAAGGAAAAGGAAAAGTAAGGTGCTGAGCCATTCAGTGTTCGGGCGTTGTTGCATTGGTTTCCCACACCTTAACAATTGCCCTGTCTATATTCGAGTTCAGAGAAGCGTATTCAGCTACAATCTCACCTATGCCCT
>CALLUY010000153.1 GCA_938010615.1 uncultured Pirellulaceae bacterium
GGCTACCGGTACGCGCTGACGCAATGAAAATCAGCCAAGCTCGACCACTCAGCAAAATCCCTGGTAAAATTCAGCTAAAAATCCGGCTTGATGACTCGCAAAATTTAGACTCGAAGTAGTTTCCAGACAGACACTAGTTAGGGAGTTGCGAGCTTGTGCTGCGCATGTGTCCAGAGATCTGTTCATCATTTCGTTTGCATTATTCATCAAAGTTATCAACGCATTGTTTAGGGGGCTTTCGTTGGCTTCTTGGGAGGATTGGGGGTTTGATTGAGGGCTCGATTGGCCTCTTTCAATCGTAGGCAGGTCACGAAGCGGAGGTCGCCACTATCCATCATTGGGACAATCGAATACCTTTTTGGTGCTCACCAGATGAAGCAAATTTAACCACTTCGATTTCAAGGAAATTAATAATGAAGAAACTGACTCAAATTAGCCTATTGTTGCTCGCAATGATGGTCGCATTCACTGGATGCGATGCTGCCAAGAAAGCAGCCAGTGACGCTGGAGACAAAGCCGCAGACATGGCGAATGTCGACATGGGCGACTTTGACCTAAACGGCCTTAAGGACAAGTTCACCGGAATCACTGACGGATTCAAAGATGTTACTGCCGACAACGTCGACGGTTTGACTTCGAAGATTTCTGACCTCAGCGGTTCTATGGACGGCATGGGAATCGACAAACTTCCAACTGCTGCAAAAGGTGTTGTTGGCGGCGTGATTTCTAAGTTTGGCGACACCATCAAGGCAGCCATGGAAGGTATCTCTGACGAAGGAATCCTTGGTAAGCTGAAGCCAGTTGTTGACGCATTGATGGAAAAGATCAGCGCTCTCACGTAAGCGATTTGCTGAATGAGTGATTCAAAGGGATGCCAATTGGCGTCCCTTTTTTTGTGCAACTTAAGATTAGAACTCGAACGTTTCGAAATGTTTTACTTCTAAGATTCCGGATTCCACGCCCAATTCAATGGTCCTCGTTGCAAAAATTAATTTGGTTTTCTTTTGAAAGCAGTGAACCAACTTGAGGTGATGGCGTCTAACAAGCAACACCGAACGGCATGCAGTCGTTGGTACAGTAAACTTTCAATTCAAAACAAATTTGGAGCGTCGAGTTCAATGTCTTTCACTTTCACCAAACTCAACAACAAGCTGGTCACCGCGGCCGCTATCGGGATGTATCTCCCGACAGGCCCCCGCGTAGAACTGGCTATTGATATGCAGAAATTGCAATGTTGACGCTTGGTGATTGAAACGAATGAACGTTCAAAAGCCCGGTGTCAGACAGACGACCGGGCTTTTTTTGTGGACATACCGAACCACGGAATGCCAATATAACCCCGAAGCGCAAGCTTTGAAGTTGCACATTTGAGACAAGATTTCGCATTCTAATTGATAAAACACGTGAAAATTGAAAAAGCGAAGCGTTCCAATACAAGCCCGACGCGCAAGCGAGGGAGCAAGAAATCCTGGGAAATATCCGCTCGCTTGCGCTTCGGGCTTGTATTTGTGCAACTTCCAAAAGCGCAAGCGAGGGATCGGGAGACCCTCTGAAATACTCCCTCGCTTGCGCGTCGGGCTTGTATTAGCGCGACATCAAAAAGCGCAAGCGATTGAATACCAAGCAGCGACATTGAACTCCGCGTTCCTTCCCCTCAAGGCGGGACGACGGACAACAAACAATCAGGCGGAGGTGCAAGTGGGAGCATATGGGCTTTGGAAGCCTGGGGTTGCCGGTTCGATCCCGGCTCGCCTGACTGATGAAACAAACAAACGGTAGTCGAGGGCTCTACTCCCAGGGCTACCACTCAAACGCAATACACAACAACAAGGAACATTGAAAATGGAAACTCACTTTCGACATAAACGCACGACGCTTTCGAATTCATTCGGGGTCGTGGTGTCAACGGTAGCACAGCACTCTTTTAAAGTGCTTGGTGGGGGTTCGAATCCCTCCGGCCCTACTATCAAATTCGGAACGCGGAATGCGGAATGCGGAATGCGGAATGATTAGCTCACGCCGAAAACCGACAACCAATTTGCATCGGTCGTACAGCGGCCAGTATTCCGGTTTTGTAATCCGGTGACGAGGGTTCGAGTCCCTCCCGATGCTCTATAGGTGAGTCTGTTTCAGACTCACCTACAAAAACAAGCGTCCATGATGTAGCGGTAGCCTACTGCCTTGCCATGGCGGAAGTGTGGGTTCGACTCCCACTGGACGCTCTAGAAGGTGGCATAAGCCTCTGGCTTGTGAGCAGCATGTCCACAAGCCAGAGGCTTATGCCACCGACATGCAAAACACAAATTTACAAAGCAACCTGTGCTCTTGACTGATTGGTTTAAGTGCCGCGCTTCCAACGCGGTTAGGCGAGTTCGATTCTCGCAGAGCACTCTGGCGTATTGAAAATTTACTCCGACTCATTGGTCCAGTTTTGAATGGATACTGCCCTGTCACGGTAGAGACGCCGGTTCAAATCCGGTATGGGTCGCTTTAGGGAAATCGCGCTTTATGGAAATCAAACTTTGCTTTTCCCCAACGGAAATGTTTGAACTGAGCAAAGTTCGCTTTATGGAATCCAACTGACATTGGAGAACAGAGTACAGATTGAAAATTTAATTCTTCAGGAATCCCGAGGACGGGTGATTTGCCTTTGAAGCAAGTTGTGAGAGTTCGAATCTCTCTTCCTGATTTTGCAGGTGGCATAGGCCTCTGGCCTGTGAGCTGCATGTCCACAAGCCAGAGGCTTATGCCACCTACCAAAACAACATTTGCCTTGCGGGTGTGATGGACGCATGACTGTCTTCGAAACAGTTGGACGAGGTTCGATTCCTCGGTGGGGTACTGGTGAATTAAGAATTAGGAATTCGAAATTGTGAATTAAGAATGATTGCATTCGCAATTCGCGACTCGAAATTCCTAATTCCTAATTCCTAATTCCTAATTCCTAATTCCAACCGTCCCGTGGCCTAGCGGCGAAGGCGGCTGCCTTACAAGCAGTAGATCGGTGGTTCGAGTCCACCCGGGATGACTTGAAAAAGAAAGTAGAACTAGAGAGCTGCTGCACACTGCACACTGCACACTGCACACTGAAAACTTTTTCTTGCAGGTGGGATGGCGCTCAACTGGGCCTCATAAGCCCGGCCCTGTCGGTTCGATTCCGACATCTGCAACTTAACAATTTGGCCCGTTCGTCTATCGGTTTAGGACGTCGGCTTCTCAAGTCGGAAAGAAGGGTTCGATTCCCTTACGAGCTACTCATAATTTTGTGAACGGTACCTGGCGCTGTATGCAAACTGGCAAAGCAGCGAATTTTAGAAATTCGTGTTTGTGGGTTCGACTCCCACTGGCGCTACTTACATCGACAAAATATTTGGGCGGCTCGTCTAACGGTAAGACATTTGCTTTGCAAGCAAAAAATTAGGGTTCAATTCCCCGGCCGTCCACTCACTTATCTCACCTTTAAACCGAAAACCCTATTCCAACATTGCAGGTGGGCTGGCGCTCAACTGGGCCTCATAAGCCCGGCCCTGCCGGTTCGATTCCGGCATCTGCAACTTCGCGGCGACGTACGCTAACTGGTAAAGCGACGAAGTTCAAAACTTCGTGTTTGTGGGTTCGACTCAACGCCGTGAAGAGTTTCCAGACAGCAAAAAGCAAGGCCTTCATTTCTCGCAGTGGCTACCCGAGGCCTTACGGCCAACGGCTCACTTGCCTGCGTCGAATTGAAAAGTGAGCCAAGACGCGTGAGCGTCCGGGTGCCCTGGCAGAAAACGATGCGAGAGATGGAATTTCGGCATTCGAAAAACTCTTCACGGCGTTGGGTTCGACTCCCACCGGCGCCACTCGAACAGCGCGATGATCAATAAGCGAGATCCGCATGTCGCATCGGATTTGATGTAAACTTTTAATAAATCATCAAATCCAATTGGGTTGTGCCATGCGTTTTCTGTGCTTTGCTTCTCCGCCGTACTGCCAAAATTTTCTCCGCTGGAGTCAGCGAATTTGCATCGCGATGTTGCTGACCACCTGTTTGCTTTCGATCGTAGCAAGGGCACAGGACAAGCCAAACTTCATCGTGATTTTCACGGACGATCAAGGCTACAACGACCTTGGCTGTTTTGGTTCGAAGAACATCAAGACGCCCAACATCGATCAGATGGCCAGCGAAGGACGAAAGTACACAAGCTTCTATGTGCCGTGTTCGGTGTGTTCGCCGTCACGGGCTGCACTGTTAACAGGTTGCTATCCAAAGCGAGTCGGGATGCACAAGCACGTTCTGTTTCCGCAATCGGACTACGGGCTCAATCCGAATGAACACACGATCGCGGATCAGCTCAAGTCGACCGGATACGCGACGGCGTGTGTTGGGAAATGGCACCTCGGTCATCATCCGGAGACGCTTCCACGAGCCAATGGATTCGATTCCTATTTTGGGATTCCGTATTCCAACGATATGAACCATCCAGATAATAAAAGGAAGACGAAAGAGCCCAGTGACTCGTTGTGGCTCAACCAGGAGACAGCGATTACTGGTTGGAATACTCCGCTGATTCGTAATGAAGAAATTGTTGAATTGCCAGTCGATCAACGAACCATTACGCGGAGATACACCGATGAAGCGATCTCGTTCGTTAAATCCAACAAAGACAAACCGTTCTTTTTGTACTTGCCGCACTCGATGCCGCATATTCCGCTGTACGTGCCCGATGACGCTTACGATGCAGATCCTGCGAACGCGTACAAATGCGTGATTGAGCACATCGATGCCGAAGTCGGCAGGCTGGTTCAGACGGTTCGCGATCTTGGGCTGTCCGACAACACGTACATCATTTACACGTCTGACAATGGTCCGTGGCTACGATTCAAGAACCATGGCGGCTGTGCGGATCCGCTGCGTGAAGGGAAGAGCACAACTTTTGAAGGCGGACAGCGTGTTCCTTGTGTGATGTGGGCTCCTGGGCGAATTCCCGCCGGAACCAGCACCGATGCATTTACCTCAACGATGGACTTGCTGCCGACCATTGCAGCGATCACAAAGTCAACGCTTCCTGAAACGAAGATCGATGGGCGGGATATTTCTGCAACGTTCACTTCCGACAAAACGACGCGTGATGAACTCATTTACTACTCGCCGCAAGGATTCCTGCAGGGGATTCGCCAGGGCGATTGGAAGTATCTGGAAATGACGCCACGCCGACGGAGAAATAAGCCCAAGCCAAAGACAACGATCTATCTGTTCAATCTTGCTGAAGACATTGGCGAACAAACGAATCTGCTGGATGCGAATCCGGAGATCGCTGCGAAACTAAAGGGTCGAATGATTGAAGCCGACAAGGAGATTTCTGAAAACGCCAGGCCTGTTTGGCGTAAAAATTCTGCAAACAATAAGGCTTTGAATTCGCCAGAAACAAGTCGCTGATCGATGTTGATTACTGTTTAGAGTTTCAATTTCCAATTGAAGGTTGACTTAAAAGTAAAGGTGTACTGCCAGTGAGCCTATCGGTATTGCGGCCATTAACGATTCTCATGGCTTTGTATTGGTGAAGCGGTTTTTGAAAGTGAGTATTTGTACATGTTTTTGACGTTGGGCAAGTATAGTTAGGGACTCCTTCCACTTTCCTTCAGATAGGAGCTTCCAATGAAGCAGTCAAGTTTTCTTGCTGTTGCAATCATGCTCATTGCGATCGCAACATCTCACGCTCAGGTAGATCCACCAGGTTTGAATCCCGGGGATCAATTTCGTTACGTCTTTGTGACGTCAACTGAAAGGGACGCACTCTCAACGTCTATCGCTGATTACAACGCCTTCGTTAACGCTGCAGCATCAAATAATGCCAATCTTGCAGGAATCAACTTCAATGTGATTGGTTCGACGGAAACAGTTGATGCGATCGATAACACAGGGACGAACGCCGCTGGCGATGACGTTCCAATCTACATGCTTGATGGGACGCTGGTTGCAACTGGCAACGCTGACCTTTGGGACGGTGATTTGATTACCGGCATCAACCTTGATGAAAACCTGAACACGGTTACGGGTCGCGTATGGACAGGGTCGTTTACCGATGGCACTGACATCAATGACTTCGAGCTCGGCTCTGGAAATCTTGCTCGATACGGATCAAGCGGCGATCAGTTTGGAAGCTGGGTTTTCGAGGCTGTGGGAGCTTCTGGACTCTCAGAGAATTTTTATGGATTGTCAGATACGCTTACAGTCGCAGTTCCTGAACCAGCAACGGCATCTTTGTTGCTGTTGAGCAGCGTTGGATTGATTGGATTCCGCAGACGACGCAACGTCTGAACCCACAAGCATGAATGAAAAACAAAGGGCCAGTCAGATTTGACTGGCCCTTTTTTGGTTGCGATCAATCAGCGAACTGAAAATGCTTTTTCGAAACGCGCTGCTTATCTCGACTGCCGATATTGCGCCATCTTCAATGAACGGGACTCGCCTCCGTCCATTCCGCCGAGGTAGTCCAATAGTTTTGGCGTTGGATCTGAGATCGTGATCGTGCGAGAATCTTCTGGATTAATCTTCGAGCGAACCGTGATGATAACTTCCCGATCCGCGCCATTGCTGACTGGTTGCTCAAAGGAGACGTTTTGAACTTGTGAAGCCAGTCGATCACGAAACGACTGAGTTGGAGCCGGTTCGCGCTTTCGAATTGGCACCATGTTGCTCGCCGGAGCCAGCGACGGTCGCGCAATATTGGATGCGATCACTGCACGATCCAGATCGGCCTCAAGAGGAGTGCTCTTGAAGAGGTGGTCGAGGTTCGTTTTCGCAAGCTGCCAATGGACGGTTTCCAGAGCCGTGTAGATTCCCTCGTCGACTTCAACCGCCGCTGCATTGCAAACGCCAACCAACTGCCCTTTCGAGTTAAATAACCCGCCGCCACTACGACCGTTGACTGGACGACCGAAGATGTCGTACTTGAGTGAGCCATCGTATCTGGCGATATTTTTGATGGCTGTATTGCGAATTGTTGGATCGTCTCCGTTGTCGCAGCCGAGTGAGAAAACGTTGTCTCCTCGATCGATGATTGAATCAGCAGAGGCGACTTCCACGGAACTTAACTTATGCGTTCCATTTTGAATGACCACCAACGCAATGTCATTTGCATCGGAGTCGTAGTCCAGCATTTGCCCCGGAACGTTTGTCGGCGATCCAGTGTCAAATCCGAATTCGGCGGTGATTTCTCCTTCGCCCTTTGAATCGCGAAAGACGTGTCCGCAAGTCAGAACGAGGCTTTCGCCTTCGTGTGTGTGAATCACGGTTCCGGTTGCATACGAAACTCCTCCGTCGTCTTCCACTCGCAATCGAACTGTGGAACTCAATGCAATTGATTCAGGTTCATTTTTGGGTGTTCGCGTTCCGCGAAGCATTGTGGGAGATGAAAACGAGGGAGGCGTTTTCGATATCGAACGATTCGAAGCGAGCGAAACTTTGGTTTGCGAAGGACGTGACTTTGCGTTTGAACTGACCGCGGTTCGCGCCGCACGCTTGGGGCGAGCCTTGTTTCTGTTGGGCGCGTATTGGATCGTGCGAAACCAGTCACGCAACTCTTCGGCTGCCATTAAACGGGGCTGATAAGCGATGACTTCGTTATTGCGAACCAGAGCCAACGTCGGCGTGCGTGAAACGCGAAACGCATCCGCCCAGTCAGCTCGCTGGTTAACGTCAACCGTCGTGACCGGATAGCCTTCGGAATCCAGTTGTTTGATTGCGTGCTTGACCTGAATGCAGGGAGCGCAACCCTCGCTGGTAAAGAAGTACAGCATCAGTTCGTCTTCTGCCGCTGCTGCGAAAGAGCTCGAAAGCAAAACCGATACGAATAGCAAAACGGCAGGTAGATATTGCCGTACAAAACGGGGTTTCCCGAAATTCTTCATCCGCTCCCTCCATGGACTGGATGTGTTGTTCAATTGTGCTGGCGGTAAAACGTTCACACGTTTGTAATAATTGCATCCTTGCAATTTCGATTTCGTCGTTGTTTTCAAGCAACGAATCGAATTCGATCCACCGTCGCAACATAAATGCACTTTTTGTGCCAAAGTCGCTCAAGAATTAGAGTGCTTCTGCCGGGAGAATCAAACCTCGATCCGGCGAAACAAACTCGCTAGCGTTTCTGATTGGTCGTTTGGTGTCTGTTTGACATCAACGAATGATAGAGCCACGTTTGAATTGCGAAGTTTGGCGGCGATTGGCAACGCCGTGAAGAATTTCCAGACAGCAAAAAGCAAGGCCTGCACTTCTCGCAGTGGCTACCCGAGGCCTTACGGCCAACGGCTCACTCGCCTGCGTCGAATTGAAAAGTGAGCCGAGACGCGTGAGCGTCCGGGTGCCCTGCCCGAAAACGAGGCGTAAGATGGACTTTCGGCATTCGAAAAACTCTTTACGACGTTGGGCTATTGGCCGCGAGTTTTGGCGTAGTTCGGATTGTCCGCTTGGTCGGTAAGCTCATACAGAAAGCGGCTTGGTTTTGTGTCGCGAGCCTTGCCCCACTTCTTACGCGTAAGGCTCATCGACATCGTCAACCGTTCTTCGGCTCGCGTCACGCCGACGTAGCACAAACGACGCTCTTCCGGAACGCCTGCTTCATCGTCGTCGAGCGAACGTTGGTGCGGAAGGATGCCTTCCTCCATGCCGACCATGTAGACTTCAGGGAATTCCAATCCTTTCGCGGCGTGCATCGTCATCAGCGCAATGGCGTTCTTTTTGAGTTGCTTTTCCTTGTCATTGTCGGCGCTCTGATCGCCAAGCAACAAACGATCAAGAAATTTGGTCATCGTTGGCTTGCGAGCGCCCTCTTCGTAATCTGAAAGAGCATTGACGACCTGTTCGACAACATTCCAGCGGCTTTCGCGATCTTCGGGCTCCTTGTAGATGCGATCGATCTCCGATTTGTAGTCGATTCTGCTGATCAGGCTTCGGGCTTGGTCAACCAACGACGCGTTGCCCATCACGCTACGAACTTCATTGACGACCGACGCGAGTTGATCCATCGCTTGGTTGACGCGGGGTGAACATTTGGGACGCTCGGCGTATCCGCGAACCATGTCCCACATCGGAACTTTCTCTCTGACCGCCCTGTTGAGCAAGTTCTCGATTGACTTCTTTCCGATGCCTCGCGGCGGCGTGTTGATGATGCGAAGGATCGAGATTTCGTCAGGATCATCTTCCAACAGACGAAGGTAGGCCAGCGTGTCTTTGACTTCTTTTCGATCAAAGAACGACATGCCACCAACGAGAATGTAAGGGAGTTTGGCTTCTCGCAGCGCTGTTTCGAAAGGTCGAGGCTGTTCGTTGGTGCGGAAAAGAATCGCAAAGTCACGCGGTTCGCGTCCATGGAGGTTGAGACGATTCTTAATGGAGCGAACGACTTCTTCGGCTTCCTGTACTTCGTCTTCCCATTGGTTGATGGTTGGAACTTCACCGCCAGGTCTGGCCGCACGGAGCACTTTGTCGTGACGGGTTGAATTGAAACGAATCAACGTGTTCGCGTATTTGATGATGGCTTCGGTTGAGCGATAGTTGTCTTCGAGGCGAACGACTTTGGCGTCCGGCCAGTCCTTTGCGAACGCCAGAATGTGTTCAACCTCCGCACCACGCCAAGCATAGATCGATTGATCGTCATCGCCCACGACGCACAGATTGCGATGCTCGCCGGCAAGGGCTTTCACGATTCGATATTGGCTCGTGTTCGTGTCCTGATACTCGTCGACCAGCAGATGTTCGAATCGAGCGGCTTCTTCTTCTCGCACGTCAGGATGTTCGCGAAACAGTTGCTCGGTCAGTAGCAGCAAATCATCGAAGTCAACGCAGCCACGCAGCTTCAGCTGTTTTTGGTAACGTTCGAATCCGACGGCGGCGATATGTTGAGCATCGCTTTCGCTTTGTAGCATCGCCTGTTTTGGGTTCAGCGATTTGCACTTCCAGTTGCTAATGTGAAACAGAAGCTGGTTCGGTTTGAGCAGTTTGTCGCCGACTTTGATCTCGCGAAGAATCTGACGAGCGAGGCCTTCTTGGTCGCCGCGATTGTAGATGGCGAACTTCAGCGGATAGCCCAGCTTATCAATTCGGCGTCTGAGGATGCGAACGCAGAGCGAGTGGAAAGTTGAAATTGTCGGTTCGTTCTCGCCCTGTTCTGCTTTTTTCTTGTACTTATGCTTGACCGTCTTGCCACCGATCAGTGCCGTGAGCCGCTCTTTCATCTCGTTGGCGGCTTTGTTGGTGAACGTCACACCAAGGATTTTATGTCGAGGAACGCCGTGTTGGATCAGTTTCGCGATCCGGAACGTGATGACTCGGGTCTTGCCCGTGCCGGCTCCCGCGAGAACCAGCAGCGGCCCGGAAAGCGTGTCGACGGCGTCCTGTTGTGCTGGGTTCAGTCCACTCATTGGGGGCGAAGTTGATAATTGTTGGGTGTTGGGGACGGGCGACGCAGTGTATCGAATAGACGCCGATTTGGCACGGGGCGAATTCGCGTTTGATTGGAAAGGAGCCGTCAGTCGCTATTGACCGTTTCTCCGAGGAAACTCTATACTTTTGGATCGGTCCGGGCAAAAAAGAAAGCAAATTTTTGGCTTCCGGTTCGAGGTACACACTTATCAAGAATACCGGATGCCCGCGTCGGGTCAGAAACATGTCGAAATCAAAGTCCAAGTCAAAGAAAAAAGTCGCCAGCAAAGCAAAGGTTGCTACGGCGGCAGGCGTCAGCGAAATTCCTGTGGACGGGGAAGCTGAAGACGAAATGTCCGCCGGCGAAAAGTTTCTTATGGCATCCAAGCCATACTGGGCTCATATTTTGCTCGGCGTGTTGACGGTTATCTTGGCCAGCGTTCTGTGGACTGCGTGGGGTAACATGCAAAAAGAAGGCGCGTCGCAGCAATGGCGTGACCTGAACAATGCGATGACCCAAGCCGGTTTGACGAACGACGTTTCGAGCCTCAAGGAGATGGCCGACAACTATGACGGCAAAGCGGCTGGAAACTGGGCTTTGCAGTTTGCTGGCGACAATGAAGTCAATCGCGGGATCAGCATGCTGGGACGCGATCGCGTCGGTGGCTTGAAGTTGATCAAGGAAGGCGCGGAGTCTTTGCAAAAAGTCGTCGATGCCCCCGACACGTCGAAGAGCCCAATGCTGAAGCGTCGTTCTTTGTTTTTGCTCGCTTACGCGAAAGAAGCGCTTGGTGAATTCGATGCAGCTAAAGGGCATTATCAGGCTGTTTTGGATGGTGATGAAGATTCTCCGTTTGCAGATGTTGCGACACGCGGATTGGCGCGAGTTTCAAATCCCGAGTTGGTTGCCGTTTATGACAAGTTCCGAAATTGGGAAGAGTCAACGGAGGTTGCTCCTGGTCCGCTGGTTCCAGATGCTCCCAAGTTGAATCTTGATGGAATCAAGTTGCCTGAAGGCGAGCCGGACACATTCAGCGGCGGTGACTTCGGCGGTGGCGAGATGAAGAAAGAAGACGCGACTGAAGAGAAAGCTTCCGAAGAAGAGGCCAAGCCTGTTGTCGAGGACAAGGAAGAGCCAGTCGCCGATGAAGCTCCAATGCCAAAGTCGGAAGGCGAGTCGAAAGTTGAAGCAACAGAAGTTGAAGCAACAGAAGTTGAGGCAACAGAAGTTGAGGCAACAGAAAAGGCTGAACCAGCCGCTGAAGTCGAAACTCCTGAGAAACTGCCCGTTGTTGAAGAGGCAGAAGTCCCAGTCACTGGCGGAGAACCAGCGGTTGAGCCAGCTGAAGCCGGCGGTGGAAAGTAGTTGTCATGGTCCGGGCCATCGCGAGTCGTTTCAAACGAAATGCGATCCTCGGGGTTCGCAAGCGATTCTTCGAATTGTCGCTGTGCGATGCGATTGTGAGTCGAATTGACCGCAAGCATGCGTCTATGTCGCTCGGGCGGCGTGGTGAGCTTGCAGCCGAGCGATATTTGCTTAAGCAAGGCTACTGGATCATCGATCACAGCTTCGGGGAAAAAGTCGGCGAGATCGATTTGATTGCTTCCGACGGAAGCTCCGTGATCTTCGTCGAAGTGAAAGCTCGAACCAGCGATGTTGCCGGCGATCCGACCGAAGCGGTCGACAAAGAGAAGCAGCGTCACATCACCCAGACAGCGAGGCTGTTTGCCGTCAAGAATCGTCTCGAAAATTCTGCGATGCGATTCGATGTGATTTCGATTCTCTGGCCGGATCTCAGCAAGCCGCCGAATATCAAGCACTTCCAGAATGCGTTTGAAGCGACGGGCGACTTTCAGATGTTTTAGAAGTAGGCCCGCATCAAGGACGGAGAGATTAGTCACGCCAAAAATCCGACTCAGATAGTCGAGAAACATAGGCACACAAATTCAGGCTCTTCACTTTTCGGCCCCACCTGATAACAATGGGTTTATCTGTTACACAAACCTCGACGTTCAAGGAACGCTCAAAAATGGCACTCCAAGAAGACCAAGTTCGCGAAGCACTCAAGCAAGTCATTGACCCGGAACTGTTTGTCAACATTGTCGACTTAGGTTTGATCTATGAAGTCGACGTATTGCCTGAAGGCGATGAAGAAAAACATGACGTCAAAATCAAGATGACGATGACTAGCCCGATGTGTCCGGCTGGTCCGCAGTTGGTTGCTGACACCAAAAAGTACGCTGGTGACCTCGAGCAAGTCAACGAAGTTGAAGTTGAAGTGGTGATGGATCCGCCGTGGACTCAGGATATGATGTCCGACGACGCTCGTGATCAACTGGGCATCTTCTAGAACGCATTTCAAAACCCGGATCGCCGATAGGAGCTCGACTCTCCGCGTCGTATTTTCAGTTCCAACCGACTCGGAGAGTCGAGCTACTTAACGTCTTCGGTCGTGGTACTTTATCTTACCAAGCCATCTGCTGGTGGTGATACGACTGCACGTGCCGAACCGCATTCGCGTTGATTCCGCTGATCTGGTCATTCATGGTCAGCACATCGTAGATGTATCCGACGCCAAGCAATCCACCGGTCAGCAAATACAACAGGCCGGTGAAGATTTTTCCTTGGTAGAAGCGGTGAAGTCCGAAAACGCCAAAGAAGACTAAAAGCACCCACGCAACGGTGTAGTCGGTGTTGCCCGGGTAAAATTCTTGCTGGGCATCGCGGCTCATCCACGGGACCAGAAACAGGTCGATCAACCAGCCCACGCCAAAGAGCCCAAACGTGAAGAACCAGATCGCACCGGAAACTGGTTTTCCAAAGTAGAATCGATGAGCTCCCGTGAATCCGATTAGCCAAAACAGATATCCGATCGCGAGTGAATGCGACTCAACGTAGCCCACTGGGACATATTTGACGTACTGTTTGGCTTGCGGAATTGCGGTGCCCTTCATGTTCGACTCCTGCTGAGAATGAATGGTTCGATACTCAGTATTTCGCCGTGCAAACGCAAATCTTGGCGTCATTTCAGAAAAATTAATGGCAAGGTTCCGAGACTCGGGAAGTCACGCGAGTTGATACTGGCAATCACAACCCGAAGCCTGAGCTTTGAAGTTGCACTACATTGGCCCATCCCGAAGGGATTCAAGCGATTAGCCGGTGATAAGCGCAGCGCCATCACCGGATTCGGTCGAAAGCAAACATGATCCCGAAGGGATCACAGCGGGCGTTTGCTGCGATCCCTTCAGGATCGAATCGTACATTCCTTGT
>CALLUY010000154.1 GCA_938010615.1 uncultured Pirellulaceae bacterium
GTTGACGAGTTGCTCTATGCTGCGCGGTCAGTAAATCTGGAATGCAGGGATTCTGTAACGCGGCCTCGCTCGTTTGCAAAATATCAGCCAAGCCAATTGTGCCGACCAGCAAGCAGGCGTCGTGCCGAACACTATTGGGACACTCACGTCCTTCTTCATATCGTTGCACGATGGGCAATTGCCAACCTAAAAAGTCAGCTAGAAAACTGTGGAACCCAGACTCTCTGGTAGCTCCCCCGTCTCGATTAACAAAGAAATTCTTTGTTGAGTACGTGGATTCGGGAGTCGTCAATAGTGGCCCAAAAACCACGGTGATAAGGTTCTTGTCTCGCGTACCGACAAGTGTTCGTCGAACAGCAATGTTTTCACCTTTAGCGTTTTCTAACTGAAGGTAAACGTCCGATTCAAGGACTTTGTGCCTTACGCCATCGGCGTCTTCGAGATGATCGAGCGGCGCTTGAGTCAACGGCAGTTCGGATTGGTTGGTCGTCAACATGGCTTCCAGACCAAGAGCAACGAGTATAGATCTAACGCATGTGGACTTTCCCATTGAATTGTCTGCCCATACGACGACCAAGCCATCAGAGAAAGTAATTTCACCACCAAAGGGTCCAGACTCTGTCTGGATTTCAAGATTTAGTTGCCTAAGCCTCATTCGATCTCTCCCGTTTGGGCAAACAGTTCTTTTACGAGGCTTTCTGTCAGTTTAGTGCCAAGTTCAGAAATGAAGTCTTTTTCAACTTTGAAAACGTCTTCAGTCTCGTACAGTGTGTCAGCAACGGTGACACCTTTGGTCGTTAGCACTAAGCGATTTCCTTTTTCTTGACGAACTAATTCTTCTCCAATCGCATAGTTCACAGCCGTATTTAGAAAGGGCTCCACTCTCACCAAAAGCTCAGATGGATCAGTCTCTTTGTTCATAAGGCTTAGCAGCGCATTTCGATTGGGCTTTGAAAGCAAGGCCCAATTGAGCACGTGAAGTCGAGCATAACTTGTCCTGTTGCTACGGCAGCATTTTCTGATCAGCATTACCACGATGGACATCCGCCACAATGGCCGCAAGTCACCTTTCACAGCGACTGGCCGATCACGAAAAACAAATGGAACTTCTAATTCGGGAATAGATATCGAACTCACGACTGCACCTGTTCAACGGGATCAAAGGGGCAACGAATAAGCCAGTCAGCGACCGCTTCGTAGGCCAAGCCTTCGGCGGATGATGGCGAGAGTTGTTTCGCTTCGGATTTAAACGAATCCAATAGTTTGTTGATAGCTAAGCCAAACTGTTCTTCCGAAGTCTTTGCAGCAAGACTGTCTGCGACGAGATAGCTTTCTCTTTGAGACTTGATTTTCAGAACGGTTCCAAAAACACTTGGCGAGTCAGCTTTCAAAGAATCAAGGAGTTCTTGGCCCTGTAAATACCAACGCAAAACATTGTTTCGGAATTGCAATCGTTTCTCGTTGGTTTGCAAAGTTGATAGTTTTGCAAGTTTTGTGTCGATGACGGAAATAAAGTCGTCGTTGTCAGAACAAAATGCGGCAATCTCTTCCTCACCAGCTTCGCTTATTTCGAAATCGAGTTGGTCAGATTTGTTATTGAGGATTTGCTCTTTCTCAGTTGTGAAATCATTCTCTTCGCAAACTGTCACCTTGAAGTGAGTGTCAACGTAAGGCAGATTCAACGCTTTGATCTCTTTTGTTTTCTTCGCAGCATGGGCGATGAGGTCTTTGCTGTCGTAGACAGGGACAAACAGTACCCACTTCTTAATTTTTGTGTCTCCGAATAGTTTTTCGAGCAACTTTCGATTGTCTACAAACTTCTTGAGGTCACGGGTCATCTTATCCCGCTGTTTTTCAAAACGCTCTTTCAAACTTATTGGCTCTTCGCAGCCGTATGCTTGATAAACATGGCCGTCGGTAAGCGTAAAGCCTTCGACGCCGGCATCACCTTTTTGTTTGTCTGGCACGCGCGAGTACTCTGTAGGTCCGTAATGAACCGTAAGTAATTGGTTAGCCCAATCCTGCCAGTCGTTTCCTTGAAGATAGATTTTATTTGCGGACAAAGCCGTTACTCCAGTTCTCTATACCTTGAACACTTTCATGACTTCATCGCCCAAGTGGTTGATGACTTTGACGGCGATGCGTCCGCTTGATGGTTTTCTGAAGGGGCGGCTGGTGTCGCTGTTGAACGTTTCCCAGGCCGCTTCGTTGATCTCGGCTTTGAGGCTGCGTTTTAATGATTTGTAGGGATCGTTCGCGCCGAGGAAGTAGGCGTGCCGGACGAAGGAACTCTCCGTTGTAGATGCGTTTGGCGAACTCGAAGGTTCGCTCTGGTAGGTCACTTCTTTTTTCACTCTTCACTTTTCCTTCTTCGAGTTTCTAAAAGGGCCTGAGCTCGCTGTACTGAATCGTGCAGTTTCTGACGCAATATTTCAATGGGAGGAAGTTCCGGCAGGTAGGTGGCGACGTGTATGCCACTTTGGTCAAGCTGTAAAAGCTCGATCTTCTCATTGGACTTATCCGCACAAAGAATCAGGCCCAACGGTGCTTCTTCTCCGTCCTGCATCTCGTGTTTCTTAAGCCAACGCAAGTACAGTTCCATTTGCCCTTTGTCGGCAGCTTTGAAGTCGCCTAGTTTCAGATCAATGGCCACCAGTCGCTTCAGCTTGCGATGATAAAACAGCAAGTCGATGTAATGGTCTTCTCCGTCAATGACGATGCGGTGTTGACGTCCGACGAACGCGAACCCGCTACCCAGTTCGAGGATAAAGGATTGCAGTTCGCTGAGAATGGCTGCTTCGAGATCCTTTTCGCTGTAGGTGTCTTTGAGCCCGAGGAAGTCCAAGAAGTACGGATCACGAAAGACGAGGTTCGGTGTTAGTTGGTCTTCGGCGCGGAGGCTGGCAAGCTCTTGTTCAGCAAGCTTGGCGGGCTTTTTGGAGAGTGCAGTGCGTTCGAACAGCATGCCGCCGATCTTTGAGCGTAACGTGCGAACGCTCCAGTTTTCGCCCCGGCACATTTCAGTGTAGAAGTCTCGTTTGAGAGGGTCTTTCTGGCGAATTGGCTCGACGAAGTGGCTCCAGCTCAATTTTCTTGACAGTGTCAACAAAATCTCTTTGTCGGAGAAAACCTCAGCGAACCGGAGCATTTTTCCAATGTTTGGATGGGAAAAGCCATTGCCGAACTCTTCTACCAACTGTCGTGACAGTGTCGCGACAATCTGTTTCCCGTAGTCAGCTCGTTCATTTTTCAAGATTTCAGTTCGAATTCGCGTACCGATCTCCCAGTAAAGCTGCACCAGAGCCGAATTGACCGATTGGGCAACGCCGGAACGCGTTTCATGAATCAGATCCCGCAATTCACTGACAAGGTTATTGGAAACGAGATCTTGCGATCGGGTTTTGGTGAGTTCTTGCCTTACGGGTTTCTTAGCCATGTTTGTACCCCGCTCTCGATATCGAACTATTAGGAAATTCCCAATAGTTGGAACGCGGATGGCTACCTCGTCGAAAAATTAGTTCGACACTGTCAAACCAATTCGATATTTGTGACGACAGCGCCGACACAATTGCCTTTTCGGTAACGCTCATGCTATCGCCTCTTTTTTTCGCAGTTGCAGCGGCTTCGGCGATCAAGTCGGCGCGACGGCGGTTCTCGACGATCTTCTGAGTTGCTTGTCCTTCAACGAGTTCCCAGTGTTTTGCAAGATACTCGTACGGGCTGTTCAGAATCGGCTGTTCGAAAAATGGGTTTTCCATGCAATAAGTCGTTAAAAAAGGCTGGCTTAATCGAAATAGAGACCGCGTTCGCCAGCCAATGGAAGCTATGGACGGTGGTATGTCCACTAATCATAGCGATTCTTGACGGTGCCTGTTAGCCTTTTGAATGTCAAGATATTACGGCTCATACGATTTCCTCGAAGAAACTTTCACGCATCTGGTCAGCGAATGGTCGCCTGTTGGCTCGTCGTTAAACTGGATTGCGGCTATCGAACATTGTTGCGGCTAGCCGTCAAGGACTAGGTTGTCGCGATGGACCAGAGAGCTTCTGGCACTTGGGCCGAGTTGCTCTGAGATTTGTGAACTTTTCATGCCGACGATGGCGAGCGCGTCCTTGGCGTCGTACTCGGCCAGACCTCTGGCAACTGCATGTCCGTTTGGGCCAAGGATTTCTACCGTGTCACCGCGTTGAAACTCTCCTTCGATCTTCGTGACGCCGGCAGGAAGTAGACTCTTGCCGCCTTCGAGCGCGATTAAGGCGCCAGCGTCGATCGTGATCTGCCCATTGATCTCGAGCCCACCAGCGATCCATTTTTTACGATCGCTGATTGAGTTTGGATTCGGGTCGAACCACGTGCCAACGCCCGTTTTCGCCAGCTGCGTTATCGGATGTTGATGTTGGCCGGAAGCAATCACCATTGCCGTGCCTGAGGACGTTGCGATCTTGGCCGCATCGATTTTTGTCTTCATCCCACCGCGCGAATGGATCGAGGCCGCTTCGCCTGCCATTGCTTCAATCGCCGAATCGATTGAAGTGACTTTTGAGATCAGCTTCGCGTCCGGATTGGTTGCTGGCGGCGCATCGTAGAGTCCGTCGATATCCGAAAACAGAATCAATAAGTCGGCACTGCACATGGTTGCGACTCTGGCTGCCAATCGATCGTTATCGCCGTAACGAATCTCGGACGTCGCAACGGAATCGTTTTCATTAATAATTGGAATGGCTTTCCATGAGATCGCCGTTGCGATTGTATTGCGAGCATTCAGGTATCGCCGGCGCTGTTCGGTGTCTCCGATGGTCAGCAAGATTTGTGCAGCAACAAGTGAGTGTCCTTTTAGCGTCTCGCTGAAGATTTCGGATAGTGCGATCTGACCAACAGCCGCCGCCGCTTGGCTTTCTTCCAGCTTCAAAAAACCGTCACGCAAATCGATGCCCTTTTCGGATAGCTCTCGTCGCCCAAGAGCAATTGCTCCTGATGACACGATCAGAACTTCCTTCCCCCCTTTTGCCAGGTTTGCAACGTCAGCTAATAAACTGTCTAGCCAAGCTCTCCGTAATCCGTTCTCTGGATCGACCAGCAGGGACGAGCCAATTTTGATGACGATGCGTTGAAATTTGGAAACGTGATCTTTCATTCGTCGTTTTTGTGTCGAACTGATAAAGGTGGTCGAGCAAATAGTTGCTATAGTTGAGTTTGTTCGTGGTGGCGGCTTCCAGCCGCCGCATTCAAATAGCCTGCGACGGCCGGAAGCCGTCACTACAGATGCGGAGGAACCCAGTGCAAGTCCCAAACGCGAGGCGCGAAAAAATTCTTGAGCTCCTTGAACATGAAGGAGGCGTGACAGAGGAATCGGTTCGCAAAGTCGCCGCGGAAACAGGTGTCCCCGAAGCTGATATCTGGGGCGCGGGCATGTTTTATACCCTGATCGACCGACCCGGGAAACGGGTTCGAGTGTGTGACGGGCTTTCGTGTCAGATGGCCGGCGCAGATGACATTGCCAAACAGATTGAGTCCGG
This sequence comes from uncultured Pirellulaceae bacterium, assembly GCA_938010615.1. Taxonomy (GTDB): domain Bacteria; phylum Planctomycetota; class Planctomycetia; order Pirellulales; family Pirellulaceae; genus Mariniblastus. Next base: position 5,518 of record CALLUY010000154.1, read on the forward strand.
CGGGAAAGAGTGTGAGCGGGTCAGTTGCCTTGGGCAATGCGATCTTGCTCCTGCGACGCTGGATGAAGAGATGGAATTGGTGACTTATGCCGAGGTCAAAACTTCGATCACGCCGGCCGACGAAGAGCTGGCTTTAAATCTGGCCGGACCAGTTGACTTGAGTTATTCCGCATTGGCGAAAGCTCGTGAGCTTGGATCGGAAGCGGTTATTGAGCAACTCAAGGAATCTGGCTTGCAAGGTCGAGGTGGCGCAGGATTTCCGGCTCATTTCAAATGGTCATCCGTAAACGGCCAGGCGGAAACGGAACGATACGTCATCTGCAATGCGGACGAAGCTGAGCCCGGAACTTTCAAGGATCGCGAAACGATCTTGCGACAGCCACACAAAATTCTGGAAGGGCTCGCGATCGCGGCTGCGACAATCGGAACGAAGTCAATTTACATCTACATTCGTGGTGAATACACGAATGAATATCGTGCGTTAGAAAAAGCGATTGCCGAAGTCAAAGATGCCCAGCTGTCTGATTTTGAAATCGAAATCGTGAAAGGCCACGGCGCCTACATTTGCGGTGAAGAAACTGCGATGTTGGAGTCAATGGAAGGACGTCGCGGTATGCCGCGACTGAAACCGCCCTACCCCACCGAAGCTGGCTTCCGCGGAAAGCCTTCGCTCATTCACAACGTTGAAACAATCGCTTGCGTGCCGTCCATCATTCACCGCGGCGGCGAGTGGTTTAAGTTGCTCGGTAAGACAGAAGCTGGATCAAAGCTGTATTGTATTTCCGGTCACGTCAACAAGCCGGGCGTTTTCGAATTGCCATTGGGCGTGACGTTGGACGAACTGGTCGAAGCAGCCGGCGGATACCTTGGCAATCCAATCGCTTTTTCACCAGGCGGGGCATCGAGCGGTTTCTTGCCGATGGATCAACGCGAACTCCCACTGGATTACAAGAGTCTTGCTGATGCGGGATCGATGATGGGAAGTGCCGGCGTGGTTGTGATCAATGACACCGTGAATATGGCGATGGCAGCCAAGTGGCAGCTTGACTTTTTTGAAAGAGAAAGTTGCGGGCAATGTGCTCCTTGTCGCATCGGAACACGATATTTGCGGCGTCAAACCGACAAGTTTATTCAGATTGGCGATACCGCTGCGTTAGAACACGCCGACGATGTCGGTTGGGAGATGGAGGAAGGGTCAATTTGCGGACTTGGGATGGTTGCTGCAAAGCCACTTGAGTCAGCGAGGAAGTATTGGCCAGAGGCGTTTGAGTAGTCGTGGTTGTGGCTTCCAGCCGCAGCTTTTTTCCAATTGCAAATCTTAACGTTGTGAATCATGTTAGCGGGTACCAAAAAACTATCATTCCAAACATTTGACGAACGTGCGGTCGTTCGGATCTATCGGCATGATTTTTTGCCCCACCTGCGGCAAACTGGGTGCACTTATTTTGTCACGTTCCGGCTTGCTGATTCGATTCCTGAAGGTGTGCTTCGCGAATGGAGGAGTCACCGGCGCCGTTGGCTCGACGCTCGTGGGATCGATCAACGTTCAGAAGGCTGGCGACAGCAATTTGGTTTGTTGGCCGACATTGAAAAGCGTACTTATGAACGAATTCATGCGAAGCAGCTATTCGAAGAACTTGATAAGTTTCATGGTTCAAATTGCTTGAATGAGAAAGCAGTTGCAGATGAGTTGGAAAGTTCCATTCGTTTCTTTGATGGTTCTCGATTTTTGCTCGGAGATTTCGTGATCATGTCAAATCATGTTCATTTGCTGATGACTCCGTTGCAAGGCTTCGAGTTGGAAGATGTTCTCCATTCAATCAAAAGTTATTCGTCAAACAAAATCAATCGAATCCTTTCACGAGCCGGTTCGTTATGGATGAAAGAGTCCTATGATCGATTGGTCCGAGATGGAGAGGAGCTTTTGAGGACACAGGATTATATTCGTGCAAATCCAGTGAAGGCAGGATTGAGGGATGGAGAATTTGTTCTTCATCAAGCTGAGTATGGAGTTGAATGTTAACTGTTGAGTAGTCCGCGGTTGGTAGTGCAACCACGAGATATGCAGAAGCTGCGGCTGGAAGCCACAACCACGAAACGTACAGAGCTGCGGCTGGAAGCCACAACCACGGAGAAATCATGAACGCAACAAACAACGAAAAATTCACGATTCAAATCAACGGCAACGAATGCGTCGCTTTCACAGGTGAGACGGTCGTTGAAGTCGCGTCCCGCGCAGGAATCGACATTCCGACGCTCTGTCACGATCCGCGGCTGGAACCGGTTGGCGCATGTCGAGTATGTCTGGTCGAAGTTGAAGGCCAACGGCGGATGCAGCCTGGATGCGCGTGGAAAGTCCATCCCGGGATGGTCGTGACAACCGAAAGCGATCGCATCGAAAAGCATCGCACCGTGCTCTACAGCCTTTACGCCGCCGATCATGAAACCGATGGAGACGGTGTTCCGGTCGAAACTGCGAACGCAAACCAGTTGCGGCAACTCTGCGACACGGTGACAACAATACCACTTGAACCTGTCGAAGCTCCGCGTGCGGCACGTCCCGGAGACGACAACCCGTACATCGAATTTAATCCCGACCTGTGCATTCTGTGCGCTCGTTGTACGCGCTACTGCGATGAAGTCGAAGCCGTCAATGCGATCACGCTCTCTGGGCGCGGTAGCGAAACAACGATCGCGACCGCCGGCCAACGAAGTTTGATTGATACCAGCTGCGAATTGTGCGGTGGCTGTATTGATACTTGTCCGACGGGAGCTCTGATCGAGAAGAAGGCGCCCAAAAATTTGGTACAGCTCGGCAGCGAGAAAATTCGCTCGACGTGCAACTTCTGTGGAGTCGGATGTCAGCTCGACCTGCACATCAGCAACGAACGGGTTGTCAAAGTCACCAGTCCTGAACCTGGCGAAACGCTCAACGATGGAAACCTGTGTGTCAAAGGTCGCTTTGCTTACGACTTCATTCATCATCAGGATCGGATCACCGAACCTTTAATTCGTGACGAAAATGGTGAACTTCAGCCTGCGACTTGGGAGGAAGCAATCGAGGCGACGGCGAAAGGTTTGCTGAAAGTTAAAGAACGGCATGGAGCTGATTCGCTTGGCTTCATTTCTTCGTCACGTTGCACCGGCGAAGAAAACTACTTGATGCAAAAGCTCTCACGGGCAGTTTTCGGCACAAACAATATTCATCAATGTGCCGCAACCTGACATGCTCCCACCGTCGCCGGTCTGGTGACTATGTTTGGTGCGGGTGCGATGACCAACGCGATCGATGAGATCCGTGATAGCGAGATGATGTTCGTGATCGGTTCGAACACGACGGAAGCCCATCCGATCATTGCGATGGAGATGAAGCGAGCTCGTCAGCGCGGTGCGAAATTGGTCGTGGCCGATCCGAGAGAAATTTGGCTCGCGGAGATGGCTGACATTCACATGCAGCTCAAGCCGGGAACGGACGTTTGGCTGCTGCAAGCAATGGCTCACGTGATCATCACGGAAGGTTTGCATGATCAGGACTTCATTGCCAAACATACCGAAGGGTTTGATGATGTACGAGCCAAGGTCGCCAGCTACACGCCCGAGGAAGCTGAGAAAGTCACTGGTGTTCCTGCCGAGGACATTCGCACGGCGGCACGTTGGTACGCGACGACAAAACACGCCGGCATCTACTATACGCTCGGCATCACCGAACACACGCACGGCACGGACAACGTCTATTGCTTGGCGAATTTGGTTTTGATGACGGGTCATCTTGGCGTTCGGTCCGCCGGAATGAATCCTCTGCGCGGTCAGAACAACGTTCAAGGAGCGAACGATGCAGGTGCGACGCCGATCTACTATCCGGGCTACCAAAAAGTCACCGACAATGCAGTTCGCGAAAAATTTGAAGCCGCTTGGAACGTTCCGCTTTCTCCCGATGACGGTTTGAACCTGAACGTGATGATGAAGGAAATGGCAGCCGGCAATATGAAAGCCGTCTACGTGATGGGCGAAGACATCGTGATCTCCGAGCCCAACGTTTCCAAGGTCGAAAAGGGTTTGAATCAATGTGAGTTCGTTGTCTGCCAGGAAATTTTCCACAACGAGACGACTCGGTTCGCCGACGTGATTTTGCCAGGAGCTTGCTTCGCTGAAAAAGACGGCGTGTTTACTAACAGTGATCGTCGAGTCCAGCGTGTTCGCAAGGCAGTCGATCCGCCGGGCAAGGCGCGACCTGACTGGGAGATCATTTGTGACATTGCTCGGGCGGCCGGTTATCAGATGCCGCACTATCCAAGCTCAAAAGAAGTGTTCGCGGAATACGCATCTTTGGCGCCGAAGATCGCGGGTGTCTCTTATGAACGGCTCGAAGAGAATATCCAAGGCTTGCAGTGGCCATGTCCCGATCCGAATCATCCGGGAACGCCTACGCTACACATGGACGGCCCTCTGATCGGAACGGCTCCGTTTCAAGCGGTCGACTATCGTCCAAGTGCTGAACTGCCGGACAATGACTATCCGTTGGTTCTTTCAACGGGCCGAACGTTGTATCACTACAACAGCGCCACGCAGACTCGCCGCGACGCCGGTCCAGTCGCCAAACAGGAACGCAACTTCTTGGAGATCCATCGCGGCGACGCGAAACGACTCGGTATTTCACACGGCGAGACAATTCGCGTTGCTTCCCGCCGTGGCGTGATCGAAGCAGAAGCCTGGATTTCTCCTCGCGTTCGTCGCGGCTGCGTTTGGATGCCAATGCACTTCGCGGAACAACGCGCGAATTTACTGACCAATGATGCTGGCGACGCGGTGACGGGAACCGGTGAGTACAAAGTTTGTGCCGTCCGAGTTGAAAAGATCGCAGAGCCCGCTACGGTTTAGTCGGGGCGGGTGGCATAAGCCTCTGGCTTGTGGAAGTGCAGATCACAGGCCAGAGGCCTATGCCACCATCTATAACCGACGGTTGAACTACCCTTCTGATTTTTCAGCATCGCTCGAAGGAAATTCAATGCCGCGATAGAGGTCGCTAAGAGGCAGCTCAATCCCTAGTGTTGGCAGCGGAATAATGTTGGTCAGTCCGTCGTATTGCTGCGAGATAAATCCATCTTCCTTTCGACGATCAACTTTGACACAAGCGACGGATTGTTCGACTCGTAGATAAACTTGGAGCGAATCAATCGAAAGATAGGATTCCCGCTTTTCCGTTTCGTCGGTTCGTCGTGTTGATTCGGAAATAACTTCCACGATGACAACTGGTTTGTCTTGAAAGGCAACTTCATCGGAAGTCGATTCGCAAACGATCATCGCGTCGGGATAGTAAAAGCGAGTGCCTTTCAGGTTTTGGACCCGAACCTTCATGTCGGAATTGAACGCCTCGCAAGGACTATCCTCGAGTTTCGAGTATAGCATCGCAGACACATTCATCGAAATTCGATTGTGCCGGACTCTTGCACCAACCATCGCATAAACCACGCCATCGACATATTCGTGGCGTCGCTCGGCATCTAATTCGCCGTCGAGGTAATCTTCGACAGTGATTTTTGAAAGTGATTTTGCATTGCTCATGAAATCATCATAGGGATAAAAAGAAGTAAATCAAACTTCTCCTCGATCGTTAATCCGCCATAGAATCGTAAAGCGGCAGTGGAAAGTCAGGCTCAATCGTACGCGTTTCAATAAACGCTTTCTCCAGTCGCTCAACCACTTCCGGATGTTGCGCAGCGAGGTTGGTTGTTTCGTTCCGATCGGCGTCAAGGTCGTAAAGCTCCCAATCTCCGGGATTGTTTTTTCTGTTTACTTTTGTGCGGACCGCTTTCCATTTTCCGTCCCGTATCGCAACGATGCCGCTGTAGCCTGCGAAGTCCCAGATCATTGGTTCGTTTCGTTGAGGAACAGGTTTGCCTTGAATCACGCCGGTCAAATTGATCCCGTCGAGTTGCTGGTTCTCTGGTGTTTTTGCTCCAGCGATTTCAGTCAGCGTCGGAAACCAATCGGGGAAGTAAGACGGCATATCGCAAACGGTTTCCGGTTTCGTTTTACCCGGCCATCGGACGATGCAGGGAACTCGGATGCCGCCTTCGTAGCAACTTCCTTTGTAACCCTTGAGTCCGGCGTTTGAATTGAAGAACGTACAAGCAGCACCGCCGGTATGACAGTTCGGATCTCTTCCGCCGTGAGTCGGCCCGTTGTCCGATGTGAAAATGACGATCGTGTTTTCGGTCAGCCCATGTTTCTCCAGTCGATCGAGAACCGTGCCAACGTGTTCGTCGAGGTCCGAAATCATCGAAGCATAAGCCGCACGAGGACGCGGATGTGGCAAGTATCCGTTTTGGCCGCGGTAAACTCCGTTCTCTTCGTCCCATTGTTTAGGGTATCGATCGAGCCATTCTTGCGGTGGCTGCATCGCGACGTGAGGTTCGACAAACGGCAGGTAGAGAAAGAAAGGCTTCGACTTGTTTTTGTCAACGAACTTCAATGCCTCTTTGAGGATCAGATCTGGCGCGTAGTTTTCGGCACGAAAGTCTTCGGCCAGAATTTCTCCTTTGGGCTTTCGGTGATGGCCGGGAATCGGAAACTTATTGATTCGGATTTCCTTTTCGTCGCTATCGAGAAATGGTGGATAGTAACTGTGAGCGTTTCGCTGACAGTTGTAGCCATAGAAGCGATCGAATCCTTGCTTCATCGGTGATCCGCTGGAGTTCGATGGACCGAGGCCCCATTTCCCGAATGCTCCGTTGGTGTAGCCGGCTTCCTTGAGGACTTCTGCGATGGTGACAATTTCATCCGTGATTGGAAACTGCCCTGGAAAGACGCGACCATTTCCTGAACGACGGTTCCCGCGAATTTCGGCGTGCCCTAAATGTTGTCCCGTCATCAAGACGCAGCGAGCGGGAGCACATACTGGCGCTCCGGTGTAATGTTGAGTAAACCGAACGCCCTGTTTGGCAAGTCGATCAATGTTCGGCGTTTTGATTTTCTCTTGGCCGTAACAGCCGAGTTCACCGTATCCCAAGTCATCCGCGAGGATGAAAACGATGTTGGGTTTTGACTCGGGTTGATTCGTTGGCCCACCAATGCAAGCGAGGGCTACTGACTGAAAACAAAGCGTCGAAAAAATAATTGCAACGGCGATCGAGGTTTTGTTCATTAGGAGTCTTTCAAGAATGACATTTTCTGAGGTCGAGTATATCTGAAATCAAGTGTCTCGCTTGATCTTCAAAACGAAAAATTCCGCTACAATGTTTCAGAATTGATAAACGTATTCTCTTGCCATCGGAGATCACTATGCGACGTCGTGAATTTCTCAAAACAACCGCTGCATCTGGAGTTCTGTTGTCAGCAACGTCTGCTTCTGGCGCGTTTGCGTTTGATGAAAAAGAGGCTGCCTGTTGCGATCGAACCTATGCGACTCCTGCCGATGCGATGAAAGCGCCGCCGGAAACGCTGGCTTACGTTCCTGCGATCTACGTTGGGACGGATGTCAAGAAGCCGGACTACCTCGCGACGGTCGACGTCGATCCGAATTCTCCGACCTATAGCCAAGTTATCTCTCGTCTGCCGATGCCGAATGTGGGCGATGAGTTGCATCACTTCGGCTGGAACGCGTGCAGTAGTTGTCATGGCGAAGAAGGAAAGAGCCGACGCTTCATCGTGTTGCCCGGAATTGGTTCGGGAAGGATTCACTTCGTCGATACCGAAGATCCAAAGAATCCTAAACTTCACAAAGTCATTGAAGGAAAAGAGATCGCTGACAAAACAGATCTGTCGGCACCGCACACGGTCCATTGTCTTGCCGATGGAAACATCATGATTTCGATGTTGGGTGACTCCAAAGGTGAAGGCCCGGGCGGGTTCCTGTTGCTTGATGATGATTTCAACATCAAGGGGCGATGGGAAAACGATATGACCGGCATGAAGTACAACTACGACTACTGGTACCAGCCGCGCCACAACGTAATGGTGTCCAGTGAATGGGGAGCGCCGAACACCGTTTCGCAAGGATTTAAACTCGAAGATGTGAAGGCTGGAAAGTACGGACAGCAATTGCATTTCTGGGACTGGAAGGAACGAAAGATCAACCAGTCAATCGACCTCGGCGAAACTGGAATGATTCCTCTCGAAGTTCGCTTTCATCACGATCCCGACAGTGTGCATGGCTTTGTCGGTGCGGCACTCAGCAGCACGATTTGGCATTGGTACAAAGACGGTGACAAGTGGGACGCCAAGTCGGTTGTCGCAGTTGAGTCCGTCGAACATGAAGGTTGGCCGTTTCCCGTTCCGGGATTGATTACGGATCTTGTTTTGTCGATGGACGACAAGTATTTGTACTTTTCAAACTGGCTTCACGGCGACATTCGCCAGTACGACGTTTCCGATCCAGCGAATCCGAAACTGGTCGGACAAGTTTGGCTTGGCGGTGTGATTGGCAAAGGCGAGCCAGTCAACGGTCAAAAACTTGGCGGCGGCCCGCAGATGTTGCAGCTGAGCCTTGATGGCAAACGGCTTTACGTGACCAGTTCACTCTACAGCCCTTGGGACAATCAGTTCTATCCCGACATGGCGAAGGAAGGTTGCTACATGTTGCAGATCGATTGCAACACAGATAGCGGCGGATTGTCCGTGAACGAAAAGTTCATGGTCGACTTCGGCAAAGAGCCCGGCGGAGCAGCACGGGCTCATGAGATTCGGTTTCCCGGTGGCGATTGCACGTCTGATATTTGGGTGTAGGCCGTAGCTGAAAGCTCGTTGGGAATACACGCCTGAGGCGCAACGGGAAATTGCATGGTCTGGCGTACGACGCCGCTCTTTGGGTAGTTGCGGCTTTTCAGCAAATCCTAACCCGAAGCGTAAGCGAGGAACTGGGCGACCTCGCATGCGCGTTTTGATGTTTCGCGTTTTCCAAGATTGGTTGTCGTTTCCATGGCAAATGATTTGTGAAATTCGCAATTTCAAACTTAACGAGATAGTCGCCTTTCTCTCCGCGAAAGTGTGTCAAACGCTACTTTCGCGGAGCGAAAGGCGACTATGGCGCAACATCAAAACATGCGCGTCAGGTTAAGATTTGCAGTGTTTAGTGCTGAAAGCACGGCATGCATTAGCCATGGACGCAAGTCCATGGAAACGTTGATGCATTAATCGGTAGTCCTGAAAGGACGGCAGGAAAAATTGCGGCAGGGCAAAGCTTGGTTCCTGCCGTGCCTTCGGCACTCTGTGGGATTCATTAAACCTAACCATGGACTTGCGTCCATGGCTTCAACATG
>CALLUY010000155.1 GCA_938010615.1 uncultured Pirellulaceae bacterium
CGCAACAGCGACGACTTGCCCAATCGAGCTGCTGCGAATCGACGTCACGCTCAAATCGAAATGATGAAGGGCTCTGCACTTTCAGCTGCCGGGCCGTCTTGCGAACCGAAAGCTGATTGAAGTAAGCCGCTTCGATCAAAATTTCAGTCGTCGTGTCCGAGATTTCCGAATCGAGTCCGCCCATAACTCCGCCGAGTGCGATGGCATTGTCCGCATCGGCGATGACACACATGGCTTCATCGAGGATGTAATTTTTGTGATCGATTGCCGGGAATTTCTCTTTGTCGTTTCCATTGCGAACGATGACTTTGCCGTCTTTGATTTTTTCGAAGTCAAACGCGTGCAGCGGCTGTCCGCATTCGAACATGACATAGTTCGTGCAGTCGACGACATTGTTGATTGGCTCGCAACCGATTGCTTTCAAGCGTTTCTGCATCCAGTCAGGGCTTGGACCAATCTTGGCACCGTGGATTAGCCGCGCCGTATACCGATAACAATGCGGTGATTGGATTTCGACGCTGCAATAATCCGAAGCCTTTCGGTCCGTCACGGCGGGCTGCGGATCGGGCGTCTTCAACGGCACTTCGAAGATGACGCTGATTTCACGGGCGACACCCAGATGCCCAAGACAATCCGGGCGATTGCTGGTGACTTCTAGGTCGATTGCTTGGTCGCCATCAACGTCTTCGGTACCTTCATGATTCAGCCCCGTCATGGTCAAACGATCGACCAACTCATCGTGGCTCATCTTCAGATCAACGTATTGGCTAAGCCATTCCCAGGAGACAATCATGATTGAGTTTTCAGTGTGAAGTTTTCAGTGTGCAGTTGGTGACTCGTTTATCGTGGCACGTTGGTCCCCAACGTAAACATGCAGTTTACGGTGGAGACCACCGTGCCACGCTTTAGAATTGTCTCAGGAAACGGACGTCATTGGTAAACAGGTATCGGATGTCCGTGATTTTGTGACGGATCATGCAGAGCCGTTCAATTCCCAAACCGAACGCAAATCCGCTGACGGATTCGGTGTCGTATCCAACTGCCGCAAGAACATTCGGGTCGACGATTCCGGCACCGCCGAACTCGACCCATTTACCATTCCAGTAATAGTCCGCTTCGACGCTCGGTTCGGTGAACGGGAAGAAGGAAGGTCGGATGCGAATCTTCACGTCACCGCCAAGGTAACTGTTTGCGAACAGTCTCAGGACGGTTTTCAGATCAGCCAAGGTTACGTTTTCGCCAACCATCAAACCTTCCATCTGATGGAACATCGGATAGTGCGACCAGTCAGGTGTGTCCGGGCGGTAGACGCGGCCAAGTGAAAATATTCTTATCGGTGGCTTCGTCGTTTCCATCACGCGAATCTGAACGGTGCTGGTTTGGCTTCGCAGCAGGAGTGGATTCTCTTCGTTCAGGTCTTCGCCAATTGAATCCGCCTGGTTTTGAGCGGCTCGCAGATAAAAATTATCCAGCGGATCACGTGCCGGATGTGACGAAGGAATGTTGAGGGCTTTGAAGTTGTGGTAATCGTCTTCGACTTCCGGTCCTTCGGCATGAGTAAACCCAAGACGCCCCATGATGTCTTTGAGTTCATTGATTGTCTGCGTGATCGGATGCAGATTGCCCATGCGGAAATGTGTTCCGGGCAGAGTCGCATCGAAGGTCGGGTCGGCAACTTCGCCAGAGGCTCCAGCACCAAGACGTGACTTGGCGTCATCGAAGGCTTCGGTGATCGCGGACTTGGTCGCATTCAACTCCTGTCCGGCGGCAGGCTTGTCCGCTTTGTCGATGGAGCCCAATGTTTTTTGGATCGTTTTGAGTCGTCCTTTTTTCGCACCCAAAAACTCGATTCGAGCCGCATCGAGATCGTCACCAGATGAAGCGGCGCCGAACGCATTCTTTGCGTCTTCGACCAGCTGTTTTAAATCGCCAACAAATTGTTCGAGAGACATGGTTGTAGGGTGGTTAGGTTATCCTGCGGATGGTTACTGGAATCATAACCCGAAGCGTGAGCGAGGTGCGGCTGGTCCCTCGCTCACGCTTCGGGTTATGATTTTAACTATTCTCTGTCGTGTTCGGATGAGCTCAGGCAGAAGGCCGTCACTAACTATAAAAAAACGGGAAAGCCGTCAGGTTCAGGCTTTCCCGTTTTTGGTATTCAATTGTGGCGTCGCATTAAGCCGCGATCGCCTTTTTCGCGGCTTCGACGATGGTATCAAAAACGTTTGGATCGCAGATCGCGATCTCTGAAAGCGATTTGCGATCGAGTTCGATACCCGCTTTCATGACGCCGTTCATGAATTGGCTGTAGTTGATGCCACGCATGCGACAAGCCGCATTGATACGTGTGATCCACAGACGACGGAAACTACGCTTCTTGACTTTGCGGTCGCGATAAGCGAACACGCCAGCACGAACAACGGTTTCTTTGGCGGTACGTGTCAGACCACCGCGGCCTCCGACGTATCCTTTAGTCTTCTTGAATAGGCGACGTTTCGCCTTGGTGCGAGCTGCACCTTTTCTGGTACGCATTTAATTTCCCTTTCGCCAGTGAGGCCTCGCGTCGATCAAGTCGGTCGCGAAGTTTGTGCCCCAGCAGAGCAAACAGATGGTTGAGTTCAGTAAGTTTCGTTAGTAGCTGTATTTGCCAAGAGCCGCCTTAACGGACGATTCCATGCATGCCGCCAATGGACGAGTTCCACGCAAGTTACGCTTTCGCTTTTGCGAAACACGAACGTTACGGTGGCTTGTACCTGACGCACGGTGCATGACCTTTCCGGTCGCAGTGATGCGGAAACGCTTCTTGGTGCCCTTATGGGTCTTCATCTTGTTGGCAGTCATTTGACTTCCATTACCTCTAAAGAGTCACGGGCTCACGGAGCCCAAAATTTCGAATTGGGGATTTTAGGGCCATAAGCCCCTTTGTTAAAGGGCTTTTTCGGAATTGAGACCACGTTTTCAGCGTCAAAAATGGGATTTCACGCGCATTTAAGACGGATTTGGGCTGAGCTGGGTGTTGGTGGCCGCGACACAGAGGTTTGGCAAAGCCGAGTCGACTACCTTTTTGGGGTGCTATGCAACGCCGTGAGGAGTTTTTCGAATGCCGAAATTCCATCTTGTGCATCGTTTTCTGGCAGGACACCCGGACGCTCACGCGTCTCGGCTCACTTTTAGGCAAGTGAGCCGTTGGCCGTAAGGCCTCGGGTAGCCACGAAAAGAAATGCAGGCCGTGCTTTTTGCTGTCTGGAAACTCTTCATGGCGATGGGGTTTCGCCCCTGCAATACGCTGATTTGCTGTCGACGAACGGACTTTGCGGCCATGCGAGAATTCTCCGCTGGAGAATCGGTTTCTTTGTGTTAAATTGAAGGCCTCACCGGAACAGCTTCAGAACAGATCGATCTCATGATTCGCCGTCGGCCAAAAATTAGACTCAC
>CALLUY010000156.1 GCA_938010615.1 uncultured Pirellulaceae bacterium
AATACTACGGCAAGAACCATCTTTGAACACCGGAGTTATTCCTCAAAAAATCCCCCGCGCAACTGCCAATCCTGCGAGTAAATCAAAAAGAGAGACCTAAATCAAAAATAAGTTGTCTCAAACTCGTTGACACATTCCGCCGAAGCGAATTTTTCGGGGAGTGACGCAAGTTCATGCTGGCAATCGCAACCCGACGCGTGAGCGAGGTGCAGCTGGTACCTCGCTCACGCTCTTTGAAGTTGCACACTTGAGACAAGATTTCGCATTCTACTTGATAAACACGTGAAAATTAAAAAAGCGAAGCGTTCCAATACAAGCCCGACGCGCAAGCGAGGGATCGGGAAATCCTCGGAAATATCCGCTCGCTTGCGCTTCGGGCTTGTATTCGTGCAACTTCAAAACTCACGCTTCGGGTTAGGATTTTGCACGGACAAACCATGCAATTTCCTCGCAAGCGAGTGAGTTGAAGCGGTCGACAACTCACGCACTCGCTCGCTTGTGCTCTAACGCTTCGCACTTGAATTGACAACTGCAAAAGCTCTCTAGAAATCGGCGACGACAGGAGGACCTTCTACCCAACCTAAATCTCTGAGAAAAACGTGCATCGCCGACAGAGAACTGCGATAGAAAACTCCGTCGTGAAATCGTTGCAAAAAGAAGGAATGGGGACCGCCTTCGTAAATTCGCAGATCACTGTCGACGCCAGCATTTAGCATACTCCGTCGAAACCTTCTGGCAGTTGCGACGGGAACAGCATGGTCATCTGATCCGAGTAAAACAATGTTCGGCGTATCATCAGGAGTGATGTTGTGCATTGGAGAAAGCACAGAATACATGTCTCCAAATCGGCTGAATCCGTAGCCCTCTGGTCCATTGTCATAGACAGGACAGAAAAGGCACATGGCATTGGGACGTGCTGAAACCGAAAGGTCGTCCTGAGGATCATCGTGACCGTCAATCGTTCCCAAAAAGGCGGCCAGATGCCCGCCCGCCGAAGCACCGCTCGACGCAATTCGGTCAGGATCGATTCCCAACAGCGTTGCGTTGGAACGAGCGAATCTCATGGCGGATTTTGCGTCATGGATACAAATCAACGGTGGCTGGTTGTTGATTTCCGGGTCCATCAAACGGTATTGAACCAGCACACATACCAATCCTCGTTTCGCAAAGTAATTTGCTTGGTCCAGCATCTGAAGTGGAGTACCACTCCGCCAGTTGCCGCCATGGAAAAACAGAATGGCTGGCCGTTGATCGCCAGTCTCCCAATCGTCTGGTTTGACCAGAATCAATTCAAGATCCTGATCGCCAACCGTCTTATAGACTTGCTGGCTACCAAACGGAAATTCTGGGCGGCAGACATCTATATCGCTAAGCCTAAAACTGGTGTCAAACCGGAACGTTCCATAAGGAACATAACAATCAAATCCGAGGCCGCCATCGATGCGCATCAAGGCGTACTCTCCGTTGTCGACGTTGATAAGATCGTTACCCGAACCTCCAAATATTTTCGAAGCCGACAGGAATTGGTTCTGTCGATTTGAGGATGGCGCTGGGCCTCCAATTGAAATTTGGTCCATGCTTGGACCCGCATCAACAAGCACTTGACGAACAAACAAAGATCCTAAAGTCTCAAATTCATCGATGCCAGATCCTGTCAAAACCGTTGTCGTCTTATAGACGTCTATGCTGTTCAACGCGACAACATCGTTGCCCGCACTGGTTGAAATTGACAAATCTTCGTTAACCACTGAGCCATGAGTGACGTTGACAATATCATCCCCTGGTCCGGTGACGATCGACAAGTCACCGATGTCCGCCTCGGCAATATAGACTTGATCATCACCAATTCCGGTTTGAATTCGAACGTCGATATCGGGATAAGATTGAACGACCTGATTCCCTGCTACGCTTATCGAGGTTCGCAAAACAACCCGATCATCTCCTTCCCCGGTGTAGATTCGAATCTGTTGAACCGTGGAAGCGTTGAATGTCTTAAAGACTGTGTTGGCCGGATCGCCATCGGACGACTTAATGATCAACTTGTCATGTGTTCCGTTGACTCGAACAATGAACGATCCGTCAGGATTGGTGCCGGTATCAGTGATCGTGACAACACCGCCGTTTTGGACGGCGATCATGTCCGCGCAAGCAAATTTTGCGAACACAAAACAGGCAAGGAAAACAAACAGCAGCTTCAACTTTTTAGATTGAATCATTGGAGAAGTCTTGGCGAGGGAAACGATAGGCGCACAACTCACGTGAACCAATCATAGGTTGAAAATATCGGTTTGCAAATTCAGTCAGCTTCCACTCGATTAACTGCGGCAATCGCGGTCATTCCCGACTCCGAATTTGACACTTCAGGCGTATTTCCAAAACGAAGCAAAGATCAAGCCAAAAACCAAATGCCCAAGTCTCGTTTTACGCCTGCGAATACAAGCCCGAAGTGCAAGCGAGTGGTCTTTTTCTGTCGCGCTAATACGAGCCCGAAGCGCAAGCGAGTGGTCTTTCCGAGGATGTCCCGCTCCCTCGCTTGCGCGCTTTGAAGTTGCACATTTGAGACAAGATTTCGCATTCTACTTGACAAAACACGTGAAGATTAAAAAAAGCGAAGCGTTTCGATACAAGCCCGACGCGCAAGCGAGGGATGCGGAAATCCTCGGAAAAATCCGCTCGCTTGCGCTTCGGGCTTGTATTTGTGCAACTTCAAAACTCGCGCTTCGGGCTTGTATTGGATTCGCCATGCAGACCAAATTTCAGTGGTCGTGGTGCTCTGCTTCTTCCTTGAAGTTGCCGGAATATGGCGTGTCATCGACGACGCCCGACATCGAACCTTCGTACTCCTGAACGACGCCGAGGCTGTCGTGATTGCCAATGAATCGTGAGGCTTTGCCCTCTGGGTCACCGTCCTGTGGGCTGGCGGCCAGAGTTGTCGTGAAAGATGGGTCCTTGATCGTCAGCGTAATCTCGCTGGCATCGATTGGAACGGCCGTTTTTTCGTCAGTGCCAAAGATGTAA
The DNA here is from genome assembly GCA_938010615.1 of uncultured Pirellulaceae bacterium. Classification (GTDB taxonomy): domain Bacteria; phylum Planctomycetota; class Planctomycetia; order Pirellulales; family Pirellulaceae; genus Mariniblastus. The sequence continues at coordinate 3,019 of CALLUY010000156.1, forward strand.
ACCGTGGCTTCTTTCTTGTCGTGGTCGACAGTGAATTCGACGTGGAACTTCCCGCCGCCCCAATCGGCAAGCGTTCCACCGTGTGGACCGGCGCCGTGCGAGTGCCCCTCAACACCATGGTCATGGCTATGCCCATCGCCATGAGAGTGGACTGAACCGTCGGCGTGCGTGTGAGTGCCGGAATCCGTTTTGGCACTTTCTGTTTTTGATTCGCATCCGGACATGAAAACGAATGCGGAGATCAAAACCAGAAGGCTCAGTTTTGAAGTGGTCATCGAAAGATTCCTGAAGTATTGAAAGTGTGAATTTGCGTGCGTTGCAATCTTACACCGAAGCAACCAAAAAGGCACCTCGGCATGATCTCAAATTTCGTTCGGATCCGGTTCGTGGCTCGCCATTTTGACTGCATCCTTTCCGCTGAATTTCCAGAACAAGCCTGGATGAATCAGGAATTCGCAGAACGTCGACGTAAACAATCCGCCAAGGATCACCGTTGCGACCGGATACAGGATTTCGCGTCCAGGTTCCATGCCGCCGAGCACCAGTGGCACTAAAGCGATTCCCGCTGTGAGCGCCGTCATGAGAACCGGTGCGAGTCGTTCTAGGCTTCCTCGCAGGATCGTTTCTTTGGAAAACGGTTGTCCTTCTTCGCGAAGCAGATGCATGTAATGCGTCACCAACAGGATTCCATTGCGAACTGCGATGCCGCCAAGCGAAATGAAACCGACGAGGCTGGCGACAGTCAACGTTTGTTGCGTGATCACCAACGCCAGTACGCCGCCAATGAACGCTGTCGGCAGAGCATTCAATATTTGCAGCACGATTCGCATCGAAGGTAGCAATACCATCAATACAATGAACATTCCGACTAGGGAGACGGCACTCAGCGCCAAAATGGTGCGAGTCGCCTTTTGTTGACTCTCGAACTGTCCAGAGAATTCGACAAAGTAGCCCTCGGGAAGATCAAGTTGCGTGTCCAGGCGAGATTTGATTTCACCAACGGCACTCGAAAGGTCACGTCCTTGCGTGTTGCAGCGGATCACGATTCGCCGTCGAGCATTGTCGCGGAAGACCGCATTGGGACCGGTTCCGATTTCGACGTCCGCCAAATCTCTTAGTTCGACTTGGCCCCGATCGTCGGGCAGATCAATTCGCAATCTCTCGAGGTTGGCGTAGTCGGTGCGGTATTCTTCTTCCAGCCGAACCAGCAAATCAAAGCGACGCTGACCGTCGAGGACTTGCGAGACGACTTCGCCTTGTAGAGCGGTTTGCAGGATCTTTGCTACATGAGAACGTGTCACTCCATGCAGTGCCAAATCTTCCGATCGCAATCGAATGTGGAGCTCCTCGGTTTGGCGAATCGGTTCGATGACTGGATCCGTGACGCCTTCGACATCTTCAATCGTCAGCTTGGCACGACTTGCGAACTCTTGTAGTTTGTCGAGATCGTCGCCGAAGATCTTGATTGCAATTTGAGCGTAAACACCTGAAACCATGTGGCTGATCAAGTGAGCCAAGGGCTGTTCGACTTCGATCGAGATTCCAGGCACTTCTTCTTTCAGTTCCTCAAGCAGTTTTTCGATGACTGCTTCGCGCCGAATTTCAGCGTCGGGATTCATGCTAAGAATGTACTCGGTGATGTTCACCGGAGAAGCATGCTCATCCATCTCGGCTCGACCCGTGCGGCCAACATAGTGCAAGATTTCCCCGTCGGGATTGTCGATTCCTTTTCGAAGTTCGTCAAATTTTGCGTTGATCGTTGAAGCAACTTGGTTGGATGCTTCAAGCGATGAACCCGCCGGCAACATCACGTTCACCTGAACGCTGCCTTCGTCGAACTCTGGAAGGAAGCTACTGCCGAGGTTTGCGAATTGCCACGCCGCAATCGCAAAAGCAAACCACGTTAGAAATAGCAGCGGCCCTGGGATCGCCATGCTCAGTTGAACAAGTCCACTGCCGATCCGTTTCAAGAAACGAAGCAGCATTCCGTCGGTCTCGCGGTGCGTCGCGTTCGATTTTGGCAGCAGGTAAAACGACAGAACCGGTGTTAGTGTCAGTGAAACCAGTAATGATGAAAGAATCGAAATGATGTAGGCGATTCCCAGCGGTTCGAACAATCGGCCGGCGACACCTGTGATCGCAAACAGAGGAAGGAAGACAAGAATCACGACCACGGTTCCGAACACGATCGCACTACGAACTTCTCGACTGGCGTCGTAGACGACCTGGATGGCCGGTCTGGGATTTTCCAGAGCATTGTTTTCTTTGAGTCGCCGGAAAATGTTTTCGACGTCAACGATTGCATCGTCAACCAGCTCTCCCATCGCGACGGCGATTCCGCCAAGCGTCATGACGTTGATCGTCAGTGAGGCGTCGGTCAAATATCCGATTAGTCGAAAAACGAGCGTCGTGATCACCAGCGAAAGTGGGATCGCAGTTAGCGTAATGAAAGTCGTTCGGAAATTTAGCAGGAACAGGAAAAGGACGATGACGACCAGCGAGGCACCGATCACAAGTGCTTCACCAACGTTGAAGACGCCACGGTCGATGAAGTTTCGCAATCGAAACAGGTCGCTATTGATGACGATGTCGGCCGGTAATGAAGATTCAACTTCCTCGAGCGCGTTCGCGATGTCATCGGTAAGGCCTCGCGTGTCGACATGCGGTTGTTTGACGATCGTGAACACGAGGCCGGGTCTTCCGTTGATCGACCCGTCACCGCGTTTGAATTCGGCGCCTTCGACGATTTTGGCGACCTGTCCAAGCAACACCGAACGCTTGTCGGTAACTTTCACGGGAACGCTATTCAGGTCTTCGACGACTTGCCGAGCGTCAGGTCCGACTCGGCCCAGAATTCTGATCGGGCGTTCTGATTCGCCAGTGATCGCGTAACCGCCGCTGGTGTTGATGTTGCTTTCGGTAAGGACGCGCTGGACGTCTTGAAGCGTGACGCCATAGTCAATCATTGCTTCAGGATTGACAAGGATCTGATACTGTTTGCGATCGCCACCTTGCAGGAAGCATTCGGCGACTCCGGGAACTTTTAGTAATCGCGGCCGCACTACCCAGTCTCCGATTGTTCCTAGCTCCATCTGTTGCTGAAGTTCGGAAGGGAACGAGATGAGTTGTTCTTTGCCGTTGACGATGACCGTGAAGGATGGCGGAGCAGTTGCATCGCTGGTCGAGCCAGATGGGCTGACTTCATCGTAAGCCAGCTCAACTGGAGTCCACGTTTCTGGCTCATGTCGATCAACCGGATTCCAAAACTTGACGATTGGCCCGGCGCTCTCACCGTAAACCAGTTCCGCCATCAAATCCGTTTCGGCGATCGAAGCAAGCTGTCCTCCTGTCGGACCTTTCTGGCGATACATGCCCGCGATCACAATCTGACCCATGATCGAAGACGGCGGCGTCATCTGCGGATTGATACCTTTTGGCAAAACGCCAGTCAGCGTCGAAAGGCGTTCTTGAACTGTTTGGCGGGCCTCACGAATTTCGGTGTCCCAACCGAATTCGACGTAGATCACGTTGAGGCCTGCGGTGCTCTGACTGCGAACCGCTTCGACACCGTTGGCGCCAAGCAATGAAATTTCGATCGGGTGAGTTACGAGGGTTTCGACTTCTTCGGTCGCTAGGCCGGGACATTCGGTCAGGATGATGACGCGTGGACGATCAAGGTCAGGAAACACATCGATCGTCATGGTCGTCGTTAACCACGATCCATACACCAACAGGATTAAGCTGATCACGATGACCAGAAATCGGTAGCGAAGTGAAAGTCGAATGATGGCGTCTAGCATGTGGATTCCTTAATGTGCCCCGTGGACGGTGCCGTCCGCGTGAACGTGGAAACCAGGTGGCAAGCCGCCGCTGGATGATTGAGCTTTGAGGATTCGATTCAACGCTGCCGCTGATCCTTGAGCCAGAAAAAATCCTGGCGAAACGCTTCCGTCGTTTGCAAGCACGACGTTTGAGCGATCTTGATGGAGAACCGAAACGGAAATTCGATTGAATAAGTCTCCGTTTTGTTGAAACACCCAGGCGTCGGGGCCTTTTTGAAACACGGCAGTTGCGGGAACAACGATGACGTCTTTCATTTCTTCAACGGGAATTTCAATTCGAACACGTTGGCCGGGCCGGAAACGCCAGACAACGAATAGGCGTCCTTCACGTTCATAAGTCCGCGGTTGGTTGGTAAGCGGGACGAAGAAATCGAAAGTGCGGCTGTCTGGGTCAGTCGTGTTGGCGAGGTGCCGGATTTGAAAACGCTGCGTTATCGCTTCCCAGTCTTCGGGCACGTCGTCCATGAATTTAATATCGATTGGCCAATCACTTTCGGCGGCACGGGCCAGCTTTGAAGCTTCTTTTTTGAACGCGTGGCCCTTGATAAAGAGTGATTCGTGATTTGCCAGAATCGCCAATACCGATCCAGCCTCGACTTGATGACCAAGGTCAACTTTGAGCTGTTGTACTTCAAAGAATCCGTCGGTGGCTGCTTTGGGATTGCCGCCGGGGGAACCTTCTATCGCTGGAGCTTTGATTTCGATCTCAGAAAGGAAGTTGCCCTGCTTGATCTGGCTGATCTGTTCGGCATTCAAACCGCGAGCCGTCAAATCCTGTTGATGAGCGTCAATGAGTGCGGCTTGTCGGCTGACTTTCTGATTCAGTTCGATCATCCGTTTGCCAGGGACGATACCTGAGTTAATCAGTCTTGAGACACGTTCTTTTTCCTGCTTTACGATCTCCGTTTCGCGGATCGCTTTATAGAGTTCTGACTGGGCTTGTTGTAAAGGTTCACTAACGAGACGAAGTGAAAACAATTTGTCGCCCGGGCGAACCATATCGCCTTCAAAGGCGTGGACTTGCGTGACGACACCTTCAAGTGGTGAAGTGATTCCTCGATCGGTGACGCCCGGGCGATCGACGATGGTTCCCGGGATTTGAATCTTTCGCCAATAGTCTTGGACTTTGACGGCCTTCGATTTCAAATCAAGGTTGGCACGCGCTTGCTGGCTCAGTTCCAGCGTGTTGCGTTCTTCAACGGGTGGCGCAGGGCTGTGATCTTCTTCGGATGGTTCGTTTTTGGCGGTTTGCGAAAGCATGGGTTGCCATTGGCTGCGAGTCAGCCACGCGGCGGAGCCGATTCCAACGATCACAGCGATCCAGGCAATTGCTTGCCAAATATTGTTTGTGTTTGAGCGCATCACTTGTTCCTTTTGCACATGAACGTGCTGAACAGATTGCTTTGAACTGAATAGAAAACATCACCACGAATGGGCTGTTGTTTACAGTCGCAAAGAGCGCGTTTGCAGGAAGATAGCGCAGGCACCACCGTGTAGGCGCGCAGGGGCCCCGAAGGCCTGCTTCGCATTGTGTTGATGTTCATCCGTGTTCACCATTGGGGTTGGACCGAAGTCAAACGAAGCATCGAACATGCAAGGAGTTCCAGCGAAGACCGCTCGATTTGTCTTCGTCAGAAAACTGCTGTGCTTGCAAACAAACACTGCGCCATCATGGCCATCCAAATGCGAGCTCGCGTCGATTTGCGGGCTTGCGTTCTGACTTTCATCCGTTTTCTTCACCGGCCGATGGTGATGGTGTTCATGAACGTCACCGTGATGGTGGTGGTCGTGCGAATGAGAGTGGAAATGGGAGCCGTGCGACGTCGTCGAAAAATGAATGTGAGGCGCCGAGTTCGTATGTCCCTCATGCGAATGTGCACAGCACAACGCCGCCTGATTTGCTAACAAAGCAGGCATGAGAATTAGACATAAGACTTGACGGATCATTCGTAAATCATATCGGTAATCGGGTGGCCAATGGTAAGCAACTATAGGCGTCCATGCGGGCATAGACAAATCCGTGCCCGCAATTCCGTCATCGAGTGTCCATTTTGGCCCGCAGCAAGCGGAGAATCATCCTAAACGGACTGGTGATCCGGATCGCTGGCAAAGAATTTGACTGGTTGGCAGGAAGTCCGTGAAAAACGATTTGCCGCCCATGTGACTTAAGTGAAGGGCGAGCCAGCTTGAATCAATTGAGAAATTGGTTCGTTAAGAGTCAGCAGAAAATCTGAACTGCGGTAGAATTTGACGGCACGCTGATCCAAGGACAAAATCAATGAATTCAAAAAACGAAACGTCAACTCAAACCGCGGTGCCGCAGATCGACCTGATGGTTCCATCGCAGCTTCAAACGGCAACCTTTGCCTATGGCTGATTCTGGGGCCCCGAGGCCCAGTTTGGGACTGTTGAAGGCATTTGGAAAACTCGCGTCGGCTACACGGGCGGTGCGAAAGTCAATCCAACGTATCACGCTCTAGGAAATCACACCGAAGCACTGCAAGTCGACTTTGATCCGCAGCAAATTTCATTTGAAGACGTAATCAATCTGGTTTGGAAATCGCACAACCCAACTTCTGCTCCTAGGCGTAGTCAGTACAAGTCAGCGATTTGGTATGAGGATGATGAGCAGAAGACGATCATTGATTCTACGATCGAACCGTTAGTGAAACGATTCGGGCAGCCGCCAACCACGGAAGTGCTGCCGTTGGAAAAGTTTTATAACGCGGAAGACTACCACCAGAAGTACAGCTTGCAGCATCACAAAGCTGTCATGGATTCGTTCTTACAGATGTATCCACAGTTTTGCGATTTCAATGACTCGACTGCGGCGGCCAGATTGAACGGATTTTCAGCTGGCTATGGGACGCAAGCGATGTTTGAAACTGAGAAGAAACTTTACGGGTTTGATGACGAGCTATTGGGCCAAGTCGTCCGCAATTAGTCATGTCGAGGCGTTGTCGCCGGATTGTTTTTCGATTTTGCACAGAACCTGAGGTGCTATCACCCAGAAATGTCTCAATCAACGGCCAGAAGTGGACGATTTTCCTCAAGCGCAACTATGTTGTTGAGCGGATCTTCGTTCACCTGCCCTGTTCATTCGCGACTTAAGAATATCGTTTCCCTCCATGGCCAAATACAGACGAGAGTCACATGCCAGAAGCCTGATCAAAGGGGCATCCTGGCGATTTGTTGCGACTCTCGACACGATCGTCGTCGGTGCGCTGGTGATGTACTTTTTCAATCACGGCGATGTCGAGATCTGGAAAGTGCTCACCATCGCTGCGGCAGAGTTTCCGCTCAAGTACCTCGTTTATTATGCTCACGAGCGAGCGTGGGAGCACTTTCGCGTTGACGGCGAAACTGACACCAAACGTACGCTGAAAAAGTCGATCTCTTGGCGTGTTGTGGCCACCGCCATGACATTCGTGATCGCGGCTCTCGTGTTGCGAGACGGCGGCGCGAATGTCGCAGGAGAGGCCTCGTCGAGCTTCGCCGGTCTGGCGTTCGGCATTGCGATCTTCGAATTCTTCTCGAAATTTTTTCTGTACTACGTGCACGAGCGTATTTGGGCCAAGCTGCCCCTCGGTAAGATTCGAAACTGGCTGTTTGGCAAAAAGAAAGCCTGACGGTTGATGGCTCGATCGGATAAGATGTTCGCTTGACGAAATCTATCTGAGAAGCCATGAATCACATTCGAAATTTCTGCATTATTGCGCACATCGACCACGGAAAGTCCACGCTTGCCGATCGCTTAATTCAGGCCTGCAACGGCGTCACGGATCGTGAGTTCCAAGATCAACTGCTCGATTCGATGGATATCGAACGTGAGCGCGGTATCACGATTAAGAGCAACACGGTCTCGTTGGACTATACCGCGAAGGACGGCCAAAAGTATTTGCTGAACTTGATCGACACGCCGGGTCACGTGGACTTTTCACATGAAGTTCGCCGTAGTCTGATGGCTTGCGAAGGTGCGTTGATCATTGTGGATGCTTCTCAGGGCGTCGAAGCGCAAACGGTTGCCAATCTCTATCTGGCGCTCGAATACGATTTGGATCTTTTGCCGGTCATCAACAAAATCGATTTGCCGGCTGCAGATATCGATCGCGCCCAAGAAGCGATCGATGCGGAACTTGGACTCGATCCGTTTGAAGCGATTCCGTGTTCGGCCAAAACGGGTTTGCACGTTGAGGATGTGCTTGAAGGAGTCGTCACGAAGTTGCCGCCGCCCAAAGGTGATCCCAAAGCTCCCTTGAAGGCGCTTGTGTTTGACGCTTTCTTCGACAAGTACCGTGGAGTGATTCTGCAGATTCGGGTCATGGAAGGAACCCTGAAAACGAAAGACGTGATTCACTTTATGCACGGTGGTCGCGACTACAAAGTTGACGAACTGGGAATCAATCAGTTGAAGCTGGCTCCAAAAGATAAACTCAGCGCCGGGGAAGTAGGTTACGTTGTTGCTGGAGTAAAAAGTGTTCAGGACATTGAAGTCGGCGACACGATCACGCTACTTGAGAAACCTGCCGACGCGCCGATTCCGGGCTATCAGAAAGCTCGCCAAGTCGTTTTCAGTTCGATCTATCCGATGAGCACCGATCAGTATCCAGATCTGGTTAAGGCGTTGGATAAGCTTGCGATCAATGACGCAGCGCTCACGTATGAGAAAGATTCGTCGGCTGCGTTGGGATTTGGTTTCCGTTGCGGGTTTCTCGGTTTGTTGCACCTAGACGTGATTCAGGAACGTTTGCAGCGAGAGTTTAATCTCGGGCTTGTGATTTCCGCTCCGTCGGTCAAATACAAGATCAAGCTCAGAGGCGGAAAGGAAGTCGAAGTCGACAACCCGAGCAATTGGCCATGTCCGACACAAATTGAGGAAGTCGTCGAGCCCTATATTCGTGCATCGATTTTGACTCCAGAAGAATTCGTTGGTCCGGTGATGGAACTTTGTCGGGAACACCGAAGTGAAAGCCAGACGATGAATTATCTCTCGGCAGGACGGCTTGAAGTCGTCAGTGAGATGCCGCTTGGGGAAGTGTTGTTCGACTTCTATGACAAGTTGAAGATGATTACTCGAGGTTACGGTTCCTTTGATCATGAACCGCTGGAGTATCGCAAAACGGACATCGTCAAAGTTGAGATTCTGGTCAACAAAGAGCCCGTCGATACGTTGGCTTATCTTGTTCATCGCGAGAAGGCACGTCAGAGAGCGTTGCACTATTGCGAACGGTTGGCCAAAGAAATCCCACGGCACCAATTCAAAATCCCAATCCAAGGAGTCATTGGCGGCAACGTGATCGCCCGTTCAACGATCAACGCCTTGCGAAAAGACGTGACCAGTAAATGTTACGGTGGCGACATTTCCCGGAAGAAGAAACTGCTGGAGAAGCAGAAAAAGGGTAAGGCCAAAATGAAGCAGTTTGGCAGCGTGAATATTCCGCAGGCTGCATTCGTGGCGGTGTTGAAGCAGAGCGACGACTAAGCCTACGATTCGACGTTTCGCATGAAATCGGCGACTTGCTCGAAGAACACTTTCAAGTCCAAGGCGATGGAGCCGGGAACTTCTGTTTCCTCCATGGCTGCGTTCATGATCTCCAGCCAACGATCGCGTTCTTCAATGCCAATTTTGAACGGAGCATGCCGCATCCGCAGCCGCGGATGACCTCGATCCTGAATGTAGCGATCCGACCCACCAAAACGGTAGATCAGGAAATCTCGTAGTCGTTGCTCGGAACCCTCCCAGTCGTCGTTCGGATACATAGGGCCGATCAGATCGTCTTTTCGTACGCGACGATAGAATGCGCTGACCAGATCATGGAAAACTTGTTCATCAAAAGTTGTGTTTTCGGATTCCATGCTCGATTCGTTTTTCTGAACTGCGGACTCTGAATTTGCGTCTTCTCGCGATTAGTTTACCAAAGCGGCGCTGAGTTGGGACAATGGCATTAGTTGAACCGTAGTGTTAGGGGGGAGGTTTTTCCGGCTCAAAAAGCTGCAGGAGGCTGGATTGGATGTGGTATCGGAATCATCGTTGCAAGCCGACGTGATTTGCTGCATTGTACAACCGTGTTCTCATATCGTGACGATGTTGCTCCACTTGGAGTGGAAATTCGAGCTACGTTTTACAGTGACACACAGGTTGGAATGGCCCGTTAAGTATCACGAAAGCGAACTTGGCTGCCTCCCAATCGTCTTTCCTTTTACAAGTTGCGAGGCCCACCATGCTCGGAAAACTGTCCAGATTTGCCAGCCCAGAAATCGAACGTCTACTCAAACTGCTTGAGGCTGATGAAACGAGCTACGAGACCGAGTTGCGGAAATCTGACCGCGAGAAACTGGTCATGCCGGTTTCGGTTTCTTCGTCGGAAAGCGATTACCACGTCCGGGCATTCTCAAAAGATCTATCATCGTGTGGCGTTTGCCTGATTTCTCCTCAACCGTTCTCTTCGGGAATGGAGATGAATCTCGAACTCAATTTGGATAATTTGCTTTGGAGACATGCTGCAGAGTGCCGCTGGAACAAGAAGTTTGGAAGTGAATATTGGATCTCTGGATGGTTGCTCAATGATGGCCAGTTGGACGTCGATGTGATCCGAGACGCTGAAATGATGATCGAATGCAACACTCGTTCAACGAAACGCGAAAAGTATGCCGTTCCGGTCATCGTTCACCAAAAGCGCGATCTACCACGTGTTCATGCTTTCACTCGGAACCTGTCAGGCGACGGAGTCGATCTTATTTCAAATCAGGACGTCCCAGTGAACTCGTTTTGCAAGCTGGATTTTGTCCGAAGCAACGGTGAAGAATGCAAGATGATTGCTGAGTGCGTTTGGTCGAAAAAGTATGGAAAAGAGCATTGGATGACAGGATGGGAGTTCCCGCGTCTAAGCAGAATTTCTGATTTTCATGCGGCCAGTTTTGAGGATTTGGGTTAAGGAAGATTGGCCATCAGAACGGACTTCAAGGCAGGAGTTCGATCATGGTTGCGGGTTTGATTGTAAGTGCGTGCGATGATCATGAATCGCTTCACTTTTGGGAACGCAACGTTGAGTGTCCATGTACCACTGGAAGGCTTGCCGTTCACCTTTCTATCCTCGGAAAAGTCAGCGTCCAGCAATGCGTATTCTTTAGTCCATCGATTGCCGTTCCAGTACTCTTTAGTCTGTTCGTTCAGTAGACTCACTCGCACCGCGACCACGCCTTCCAAGTCCTTTGCTTTGCCGGTGACGGTCAGCAACCTCTTTTCTGATCGATCATACCGAATCGAATCGATGGTCGTTTCCGGGTCGGTAAAAGCCATCGAGAATTCGATCGCGTTTTTGGAAAATGTTTTGCGTCCTTTAAGATCATGGGCCAAGACCGACAGGCCAACATTGCGTGTTGAAAGATTTCTGTTGGCTAATTTGGCGTATTCATGTGTGTCCAAAAAGTAAGTCCAACTACTGACCAGCCCATCCTGTTGATGGAGTGTCACTGGCAACCGTCTGCGAGTGCGTGACCAGCCAGCGTCGCTCCAGTATCTCCCGGACTCAAGACAGCGAATCTCCAGCTCGACACTGTTTGTTCCTGCATCGGATTCGACGAAGCCCGAAAATTTGGCGGGATCCAAGCTGCCGCAAACTCTACCGCTGTTATTATGCAACGCATACCGAACTGGCCCCAATTGGGGCGCAATGTCACTTGTCCTTAGCCTTCGCATATCTTCCGACAATTGTCGTTGTTGCTTGGATTTCAATTCTGGATAGAGGTTAGTCATCTGCTGAGGATCGGCCAGCAAGTCGAAATACTCACGACCGCCAGTTGCCCATTCGGTATAAATGTGGTGGTGCGTCCGCATGCTGCTGTAAGTTGCCGGTATGACAGAATCATGCGAAACAGCTTCTCCCCAGTTTTCGATCAAGATGGCATCTCGACCGAGATCAACGTCGGCGTCGGGATTCGAAATCAGCTTCGCGAAGGACTTGCCGTCACATGAATCAGGCACTTGACCACCAGCAATCTCAACAAGTGTCGGAGCGATGTCGATGTTGGCAAGCAAGTTGTCGCACTGGCGATTTTTCGGAACCCTTGGGCCTGTGACAAAAAACGGCACTTTCGTGATCCGATCGTAGGGCAGACGTTTTCCATAATGGCGATGTTGAGAAAAACGAAAACCGTGATCCGAAGTGAAGATAAAGATCGTGTTCTGCAGCATTCCCCGTTTCTTCAACTCGAGCCTCAGTGTTCCGATTCCCTCATCAAGTGCCTTCATGGCTCGTAAACGATCGCGGTAAATATCGGTCTCATAGGCCTGGCGTTGCAAGTTTGGAGCTTCAGCCAGTTTCATTTCTTCGACTTGGTTTTTCGATTTCGCGTTGAGACGTTCTTCGAATTCGGGAATGTTGGCATCGGAGTACATCGCCGCATGGCGATCAGCAATCATTGGCATTCCAGCGGCTGGAATGTGTGCTGCGACCGGACACCAGCACAGCATTAAGGGTTTGCGGCGTTTGCTTTTCGAGTATTTCTGAATGATGTCGATGGAGTGACGCACATCCCAATCGGTACGATACTCCATTCCTGAATCTCGAATGAACTTGTCTTGGCTTTTGTGATACGACGGAAAATTGAAGTATCGACTGCCAAGGCAAATGTCAAAGGTGTCCCAACCGGGTGGCACAATGTCTCTCCAGCCGATTCCGTTTTTGGTGTCTTGGTTGAAACCGTTGTGCAGGTACTTTCCAACGTGAGACGTCGTGTAACCAGCTCGTTTCATCCAAGCGGCTAATTCGTCTTCGCGATCGAAGGTCGAGTAGCCTCCGGAGAATCCGAGCGATCGAATGGATGTGGGATCATTGACTCGACATTGATTCCGGTGAGCATACTGACCCGTATAAAGGCATGCTCGCGAAGGACCACAAACAGGAGTCGTCACGTGAAAGTTTGAAAACCGTACGCCCTGAGTTGCCATCTCTTTCAGGTTCGTGAATTGAATCTTGGCAGAGTCTTGTTCGGGAAACTGACCGAACAGGGACTCGCAATCGACATCGTCCGAATAGACCAAGACGATATTTGGTTGGTCAAATGCATGAACTTTCTGGGTTGATTGAACTTTTTGTGCCGGGACGCAGTCGGCAAGAAACAACGTAGCCAAAGTAAGGAAGAGACGTAGCCACTTCGGAGCTGGTCCTGAAGAGCGAGATTGTCGATCCATCTAAACATCCCTTAGCGTCGCCATTCCGAAACGTCGCTTGGTACTATTGACTTCCATTAATTAGCGACATGAATTCTGCTCGTGTCGCTTGGTCCGTTTTGAAGATGCCTCTTAAGGCACTGGTTACCGTCCGCGATCCGGGTTTGCGAATTCCACGTATCGACATGCATGAATGTTCCGCACTGCAAACGACGGCGACTCCACTGGTGCTAAGTTTTTTCTCGATCAAATCAGCAACAGTTTGCGTCATTCGTTCTTGAACTTGCGGTCTCCGCGAAACCTCTTCAACGACTCGAGCGAGTTTGCTCAACCCCGTCACTTTTCCGTTGGGGACGTACGCTACGTGAGCGACGCCAGTGAATGGCAACAGATGATGTTCGCACATGCTGGTGAACGAGATGTCACGAACCAGCACCATTTCGTCGTAGTCTTCAGGAAACGTGACGTCCAGATGCCGTCCAGGATCGAGGTCCAAGCCGGAAAACATCTCGGCATACATGCTGGCGACGCGACGCGGCGTTTCCTGAAGTCCAGGCCGGTCTGGATCTTCTCCAACGGAGACAAGGATGGTTCGAACCGCTTCCTTGATGGCATCGTGGTCGACGTTTTTTTTCATTGGGTAACCAATTTGGCAAGCTTCACTTATTGATCGCTAATTATAACGCTAACCGTGTTCCAACTGCCAGTATCACTTGCCGACTCGAAAACTTCGCTGGCCGTAAAACACACGGTCGTGCATGTCGGTCGTGCGAATTCGAAGTAAATGAGTTCCCGTTTTCAGGCTCCTAGGAACTGTCCCCTTCCAAAGGTGAGCAGAATTCTTCGGCTTCTTTAGTTTCGGTTCAATGGGAGGCTGGACTTGAGATTCAAGTTTGTGCATTCGCGTGAAGTTAGGATCAGGAGACACTGTTTGCTCAATCGTTTCCCAGTCATTAGCGTCATCAACCGCAAACTCAACCTTTGATTTCGAAGAACCGTTGTAAACATTAACCCAAAATTCAGATGCTTTGCCTTCCGCGATTTCGTCAGGCACCTGTATCAGCATTTGTTCACTGTCGGGAAGGCCAGCTCCACGAAAGTCCATCATGTATCGGCCGTCGGAAAATTTCATGATCGAATATCCGTTTGGAGCTCCATCGACCATTGTCGAATGAGGCACGCCGCGATCGTTTTTGGCGCCCGACCACCAGCTGCCAGATACGGTCACGTTGACGATGTGGTGATGTTCTTTTTCACCTTTCCAGCCTTCGTCTTCACCAAAAAATTGATGCGTGTGGACGTGGCGATGAGCCGAAACGGAAACGCAAAACGGACGTTTCTCAATGAGGCGAAACATTTCCTGATGATCTTTGCAATCCAAAAACGGAACATGCATTAGCAAAACCACCATTTGCGATTCAGGAATTAGTTCCAGATCTTTTTTCAGGAACGCACGTTGCCGCTCGCCGAAGTTGGCGATGAAACGCCGCTTGCCGTCTTTGATGCTCCAGTCGATGTTGTCCAGAACCACAAAGTGGACTTGTCCGTAGTCGAACGAATAGTAAGTCGGTCCATAGAGTGATTCAAACGTCTCGTTGATGTGCTTTCTCGAATCCGCGTCAACGTTTAAGTCGTGATTGCCGATCACGTTGTGCCACGGAATGCCGATCATGGCAATCGCCTGATTCAACGGTTCGAGCGTGTCAAGGTTGTCGAAAGCAATGTCGCCAAGGGTGACGCCAAAGGTCGATGATTGGTCGCCGATCAGCTGAGCGATCACATCATGTGAGATGTAGTCGACTTCCTGTTTGTTGCGTGGCTGTGGATCTCCGAATAACAGGATTTGAAAGTCTTCTGCTTCGTTGCTTTGGTAAAGCGGAAAGTCGATCGATTCGGGAATCGCGCCGGTCGGTTTGCTTCCGAGGTAACGTAGCTTCGGCGAGCCGTTTGGTTTGTGCACGTAGTAGAAACGTGGAAGCTTGTTCTCTGAGAGTTTCGATTGGTAGCCTGATGGTTTGATTAAAAAGAAGATGGCGTCTTCTTCAAGCGGCAGTTCCCACTGGCCTTGATCGTTGGTTTTGACGATCTCTTTTCCATTGGAGACTCTGACGTTTACAAACGGCTGATCGTTTTCACCATACTTTCCGTCGTTATCGGCGTCGAGGAAAACTCGGCCCTTCGCCATCGGCGTTTTCGGATCGGGAGTTGTGTTTCCCTTCGGGCCAGTCGACTCCGGCTGAGGTTCTGGGTCGGTGTCTTCCGATGGCTTTTCAACAACGTCTTGCGCGAAACAAGGCAGTGAACACGCCATTGGCACCGTTAGCACCAATGCAAGCAGGAGGCAGAAGTGGCGAAAGCGGAGTTGAAAGGGCATGGTCTGTCCGATTGGATAACAAAGGCTAAGTCGCGACTATAGTGACTCACTCCATTGCTGTTTTCAACCTTCAATTTGGCAACCGCCGTTGCGATGTGAAAACTGCGGTATTACCATTAGATGTTAACAATCTGAGCTTACATTTTTCAGGAAATTTCATTGGCCACTGAATTTACCAACGCAGAGCTGGAAGCGTATCTCGACGAGTCGCTCGAATCGGGTCGGGCAGGTGAAATTGAAGCGCAGCTGCGAGACGACAAAGATCTCTTACGGCGTCTGTCGGACATAAATGGCCGCCGGGAAGCTGGCATGCACACCCTTGGTGAAGTCTGGCGTCGGAACCAGCTAGGTGTTCCGACGGTTGAGCAGATGGGGAACTTTTTGCTTGGCGTTTTGCCCGCCGGCGAAACGGACTACATTCAGTTTCGAATCGAAACGTTGATGTGCCCATTCACGATCGCGCTGAAGTCTGATTTGGAGTCGCGGAATCGTGAATCGAAAGAGCAATCGACGGCTCGTCGCAGCAAGATCTACAACAGTAGCGCGGGTTTGCTTAAAGGTAGCGATCACAAATAAGTTTCGCTCAGCTCTCCGAACTGATGGCTATCGATTCGCGCTGATGTAGAAGCTGAAGATTTTCTCGTCGTCGCCTTCGGCTGAACTAACCGGGAATGCAAAGTCGAATGCCAATGGTGCACCGCCGCCGAGAGCCGGCATGTGGATCCGTAAGCCAACTCCGGGAGCGACACGGAAATTGTCGCCGTTGAGTTCTATGTTTTCTTCAACAGTTCCAAAATCACAGAATGCAACACCTTTGATCATGTCGTCAGCTGTGATTGGGAACATGTATTCAACCGTGTTGAGCCATTGAAACTCACCGCCAATGCGAACTCCATTTTCGGCTGGAGCCGCACCGCGGAATTCATATCCGCGTAGCGTTGAGAAACCACCCGCGAAATAATTTTCGAAGATCGGAGTCGCGGAACCAGAGAACCCGAGCTTCGTTCCGAAGCTAACGGTGTGACGGCCCGAGCCGTCTGGTCGCTCGTACATCAAACGATAGCGACGATACTCAAGATCTCCGCGTGGATAGTCGAAATCGCCAAAGCCTTGTGTGTAGGTGGCTGCAAGGTAACTTCCTTCGGTCGCCAGAAACGGATGGTCACGCGTGTCACGAATAATACCCACGTTGAACAAGTAAAGATCATCGCCCTCCAGAGCGTTTAGCGTCGGAGAATCAGTCGTGTTCGCATCGATATCGACATCTTCCAATCGCAAACCAACGTTGAATGAAAGGTCTGGCGTCAGGCGACGACCGATCGAAATGCGACCTCCAAGCCGTTGCTCATCCCAGTCATCGTATCGACGGTCAAACAAATAGCCGGAAACGCTAAGGCTGTAATTCGTTCCGAACAGATAAGGCTCGGAAAAACTTGCCAGATAGCGTTGCACTTGTTGACCGGGGACGAGCTCAAGACGAAAAGCTTGGCCGCCACCGCGGAAAGCTGTTCCGTCGATGAGTTCTCGGAAGCTACGTGGAAACGCTCTAATGTCAAAGTTTCGCTCATCGATCACAAACTGGCCGACGATGCCGTTGTCAGAGTTGTAAGCACCACCAATGTTGATGCTTCCTGTTTGTGTTTCTCCAACGAACACGTCCAGATCCGCATAGTTTTGTCCGAGTGGGATTCCGGCATTGCCGCCTAGTGCGTACGGGTTGATCGCAGAATTGAGTTCGTTCGGTGAACCGATATTTTCAAATCCCTGACCAAAATTTGGAGTGATTGCGTCCTGTGGTGCATTCCCCGGATACTGATAGGCCGTGCGCTGTACGCCTCCGCCGTTGCCGCTACCGTTGCCGTTGCCGTTGCTATTGGCAGGAATTTGACTTCCTTGATTGAAGCCAGAATTGTTGTCAGGGCTTTGGGCTCGAACCTGTTGCGTGGTTTCTTCAATCGCGGTGACTGTTTCTTCAATCTTCGGTTCAATGTCTTTGGTCAGGGCAGCGAGATGTTTTGACTTTGCGACGGGATGCGATTGATCGAAACGTTTGCCAACAAGATCCTTGAACGCGTTGTTGCCTCGAGTCGTCGAAAGCTGTTGTTGCATGGCACAGCCAGTGCTGGCAACGATTGCCAACGCAGCGCAAAGCAATGCGAGCTTGCCAAGTGGTCGAACGCATGGTTTCGCAAGCGACGACGTTGATTGTTTGGATGATTCCATTGCCATGTCAGTTAGCGTTGAACGATAAAGTAAAATCGGTCGATCGTGTTTCGGTTAAAGTTAGTAGCGTGAGCCGCTTCCTTGGGATTTAGTTCCAGATCCCTGCGAAGGTGGAGGCCTGTTCGGCTGCCGTGCCGTTCGGTTGAGCGGACTGTTCTTGTCCGGCGGCTTGACCACAATTTTTGGTGGTTGGCCTCCCGGTTCTTGGCCGGTCGCAAAGATACGTGCGGAGCCAAGACGAATTTCGTCGTTCTTCAGTTTTCTGGAGTCGATCAAGTCGCCCGGTCGAAGAGAAAGCCGATTCAGTACGACTTCGCGACGCGTAATTCCGTTGCCGCCGTTGTAGTTCACATTGATCTGCCCGACTCGATATTGCTCGCCTTCGGATATGCGATAGACCATATCGAGATAGCCCGGCTCCTCGAGGAATCTTGGTTCGGCTTGGATGTCTGCAAACACAAATCCGTTTTCGCCGTAGATGTCTCTAAGCGCGACGGTATCTTCGTTCATGCGAGCCGAATTGAATTCGGGTTGTCCATCGGCGCCAGGTTTGAACTGTAGCAACTTCATCAAGTCATCAGAAGCAAATTTTTCGTTTCCGATAAAGCGTACTTCACGAACTTTGTAACGAGGTCCTTCGTTGATGATGAAGCGGATCGAAAGCCAGCGGCCGTCGTTGCTTTCACTGAGGTCGCGTCCGATCTGAACGTTAAAGTAGCCGAGACTTTTGTAGTACGATTCGAGTCGCACTATGTCTTGATCAATTTGTTTTTTCTGAGCAAGGCCGCCGAATAATTTTAGAATGCCAGGTTTGGCTTTGATAAAACTTTTCAGTCGACCGTCAGGAGCAACGGTGTTGCCTTCGAATTCGACTTTCCAAATTCGCTGCTGTTGATCTTCGTGGATCAGAAAAACAACTTGTGAATCGGTTGATTCGTTGCCTTCAGTGATTTCGACTTGAGTTCGAGGGTAGCCTCGTTCGCGATATAGCTCTTCGATTCGCGTCTTTGCCATTCGGATTCGGTGTACATCGAGGTGTCCGAATTCTTCGAGTCCAGATTCCTTGCTGAGTGTTCTATCGTTGATGCCGCGATTACCAATGAATTTAATGTTGGCAACGGTGTTTCGTTCTTCAATGTCGAACGTGACGGTGACTCCGTCGGGGCTTTGTTCGATGTAGGGCCCGTTGACACGTGCGACTTCCGGCATCTTCCAAAGCTGCTGCACATCCTGTTGTAGCTTGTCTGGATCGTAGTAGCGTCCCGGACGTGTACTGATATTTCGCTTCAGGTGATGGGTCGGCAGTTTCGTGTTGCCTCGAAAATTTACCGCGGCGATTAACTGAGATCGATCTGCGTTCTCCTCAACGTTGATGACGGGGCCGTCAAGCTTCATGCGATGAGACTCCCTGTTCAGCAATCCCGGCGAACCAGCAGCACCTCCGCCTTGTGGGCTCTGATATCGGACGCTGTCCAATTGAGAGGTGTCCAGAATTGGATCAGGAACCGGCAACTGCGAAGTTCGATGATTGCCCATTTGCTGGCAGCCCGACGTGAGCAACACGGCTCCAGCAACCAACGCGCACAGAAGCGCAAGGGCTGATGGATGTGTTGGGCGGACCGCAGGCACAGCAATTTTTTCGTCACGTCTTTGGAGAGTTTCTCCGGTCATCCTTGACCTCATTCTTTAATTAATCCTGCGGCGTAACTACCTAAAGCAGTGAAAAAGGACAAGCCGAATAGCTTTGCCGCTTGCCGCTAGCAACTGCATCCGCGTTGCGTGTGAGTGTTACGCGGCGAGAGAAAATTGGTTCGCGCAGAATTTTGCACAAAGAGGTTTTTGGTTTTTACATCGATTGCAATTACAAACCTGAAGCGCAAGTTTCGAAGTTGCACACTTTCAGTCACGAAGTGACGACAGAATTAGCCATGGACGCAAGTCCATGCAGGCAATCACAACCCGACGCGTAAGCGAGGTGCAGCTGGTACCTCGCTCACGCTTCGGGTTAAGATTTGCGGAGACAAACCAAAAAACCATGCAATTTCCTCGTAAGCGAGGTGCGCCCTAGTACCTCGCTCACTCGCTTTGAAGTTGCACATTTAAGACAAGATTTCGAATTCTACGTGAAAAAAACACGTGAAAATAAAAAAGCGAAGCGTTCCAATACAAGCCCGACGCGCAAGCGAGGGAGCAGGAAATCCTAGGAAATATCCGCTCGCTTGCGCTTCGGGCTTGTATTTGTGCAACTTCAAAACTCACGCTTCGGGTTAAGATTTGCGGAGACAAACCAAAAAACCATGCAATTTCCTCGTAAGCGAGGTGCGCCCTAGTGCCGCGAGAACGAATTGACAC
>CALLUY010000157.1 GCA_938010615.1 uncultured Pirellulaceae bacterium
TTGCCGGACCTTTGGTCCTAAAATAATCGGGGGAATCTAAGTCCCAGCCCGATGGGCTGGGCTAGGCAAGAAACGGGGCTTTGCCCCTAAACGCAAACACTGCAACTTCAAAACTTGCGCGTCGGGCTTGTATTGGAACGCGTCGCATCCTTGTCTCAAATGTGCAACTTCAAAACTTACGCGCGAGCTGTGATTGGCGGTAGGAACTTGCGTAACTTCCCGACTGGTGCGAAACGGGAACCCGCGTCCCTAGTTAAACTCAGGCCGCTGTTGCTCTGAGTAAATCGCAGGCTCGTCCGTGCCGTCGCCATCCCAATCACCAGCGACTGGTTGATCTGCAGCACCACCAAGTTCAAACGTACGATCTGTGATCTCAAGTTCACGATTTCCGTTGGAGTCGATGATCCAAGTGCCGTTGCGGTAGATAGCAAGTTCTTCGATGCCGTCTCCATTGAAGTCACCAACCACAGGCCGATCGCCAGCTTGACCGAATCGAACCGTCGCATCCATGTGGTCAAAGCGACCGTCTCCGTTGATGTCCAATTCCCATGCACCATCTTGGAACGTGCCGATCGAACGAATTCCGTTTCCATTCCAGTCACCGGTGACTGGAATCTTGTCCTCTTCGTCCAAGCCAAACACGTGATCCACAACGTCGGCTTGTTGATTGCCATAGCTGGTCAACTTCATGACGCGAGCACCATTGGTTGCTTCGTTGCCCGTTGGTGGAACGTTCTTTGGTTTTGTGTAAGCGTCGTTGTCTGGATTCGGAAGTCCAGGCTCGCGTGAGATCGCTTCTGGATCTTGCTCCCACATAGGACCGTAGATACCAATGTCGTCTTTGCCGTCGCCGTCCCAGTCACCAACCACTGGACGATCTTCGCTGTCACCAAGCTTGGCCAACAAGTCTGACTGATCCCATCTTCCGTTGTGGTTGATGTCGATCATCCAATATCCATCCTTGAAGACAGCCACTTCATCGATGCCGTTTCCGTCGAAGTCTCCCGCCAACGGAATGCCGCCCAGAACTCCAAAGCGAACCGAACCGTCGATGTTCTTCGTAATTTCATCGTTGTTGGTCGTTGTGAAAGACCAAGTCGCATCGTCCATGTCGAAGCGACTCCAATCGGTATCCATAATGAATCCGGCTTGCTGCCAAACCGATTCGGCTTCCGTCGCTTCACCACCAGCTGCCCGCGGAAGTCCACCGTTTACAACGCTAAGGTGCCAACTGTATTCGCCATCGGTGTCCGGTTCAGCCGGAAGTTCCTGGCCTCCAGCGGCTCCGATGATCGAAATGAAATTGCCACTTTGAGCACCAGCCAAGCCTGGGAAACCAGTGATGCCCGGGTTTGGTCGAACTGGATTTCCTGGGATCTGTGGAGTCGTCGGACCACCAGGGTTTGGATTGATTGGTGGCGTTGGGTTCGCGATCGCACGAACTTCCGTGAAGTTGTTTTGCGTCGAAATTCCGCCAGCATTAACGTTGATATTGGCAACGACGTCCTGAAGTTGAGCCGAACTGAACGTTTGACTCAGAGCCGAAACAGCTCCTTGAACTTCGGTTTGGGAATTGAAAGAAACTCCAGAAGTTCCGTTCTGAGTTGGACCTGGGATGTCATTCGCATCAGTGAAACCATCCGGCTGGCTTTCAACGACAACGTAGCTGCCCGGCTGCAAACCTTGGAACCAATACTCTCCGTCAGCCATCGTGTCCATGTAGACGGCTGCGTCTGGATTCGATGAATCCATATGCGTATAGAACTCTCCCATCACCTCACTAAGCTTAACCGGTCGCGGCTGAATCTGTTCGTTCGCTGGGTCGAAGTAGTAGTACAACTCCATGCGGACGCCTTCAAGCGGCGTATCGACTCCGGCAGTGAAGATGCCGTCACGCAGCGCACGAAACCCTTCGGGCAACGTTCCGTCTTCAGTTTCAAACGCCGGACCATCTTCCCATACTCGACCGTGAATTTCCGCAGGCGCGACCTCGCAGAAGTTGTAATCCTCGAGGCGGTCGCCAGAGCCAACGGTAATGTTCGATAACAGGTTTTCGGTTGCCGAACCATTCCCGCTACCGGTTACCTCACCGCCAGAAAAATAGTCTTCTGGTTGCGTTTCCCGAACTGAGTAAGTGCTAGGCGTGAGATCTCCGAACTCGTAGAATCCGTTTGCATCTGTTTCCGTCGTCGCAACAACGCGGCCGTTGGCGTCGAGTAGTTCCAGCGTCACGTTGGCGAGCGGTGATTCGTTTGCGCTGGCATCGAAGACGCAGTCTCCGTTGTTGTCCGTGTGGACGTAACCTGAGATAGCCCCTGGCAGAAGCTCACCGAAGTCGTAATTGACTCCATTGTCGCCACCGTCAACCGTGACATTAAATCCGTCTGGCTTCGTGCTTCCACCAAGCGATCCGACTGCTTCTTTACCATCGATGTAGTCGCTCGGCTGCTGTTCGGCGAGCATATAGTCGCCAGCAAGAAGGTCCTCGAAGCAATAGTCACCGTTAGCGTCGGTCGTGGTCGTGCTTATCAGATTCCCATCGGCGTCCATCAGCTCAATGACGACACCAGCGATGCCTTCTTCGCCAGCGTCTTGCCGTCCGTTGTCGTTGCGGTCGTGGTACACGGTGCCTTTGATCGAAGCAGGCTCGTGCTCGCAGAAGTTGTACTGAGTTCCCGCTTGTCCTGAACCGAGAACGATTCCGTCAAAGCGATCGTTGGTCTTTGTGCCAACGGTCTGGTTGCCAACATCGCCAACCACGTCGCCGCCATCGAGGAATCCATCTGGTTGAACTTCGACAACCGAATAGGTTCCCGGCACGAGATCATCGAACTCGTAGTTTCCGGTCGCGTCCGTTTGAGTCGTCGCAATGACAGCGCCACTTTCGTCGAGCAACTGAATGGTGACGCCTTCGATTGGTTGAAAGTTTGGATCGCTCGGGTCGAGCTTGCTTTGCCCCGGAACATCAACACTAACGTAGCCACCGATCGATGCCGACTTCAGTTCACCAAAGTTATATTCGATGCCATGATCGTCCGCACACAGTTCAATGTTGCTGAAACGATCGTTTGACTGATTGCCGTTGGTCACGCCACGAACTTCTCCGACGGCGTCTTTACCATCGATGAAGTCCTCAAGCGGATCGGCTTGGCCGGGATAATTGTTGATTTCAACAACTTCGTAGATCCCAGGTGGAAGACCATCGACACTGTAATGGCCGTTGGCGTCGGTTCGCACGAAAATTGGCGTTGAATCTGCAAACGGATCGACGGCAAGGTCTCCCTTGGCACCGACTCGTGTGACTTGAATCAGAACGTTGGCAATGCCGTCTTCGCCCGGATCTTGAACTCCGTTGTCGTTTTCGTCATGGTAAACGTTACCTTCGATCGATGCTGGACGGACTTCCTTGAAGTCGTAATCGGTCGCGGCGGTGTCGCCGAGTTCGATGTTGATGTTGCCGATAACGTTAGCTTCGCCACTGCGATCGTCACTGACATTGCCGCCTTCAGATCCAGAGACTGCTCCGACGTCGAGATACCCATCCGGCTGCGTCTGAACAAGGCGATATTCGCCCGGCTTGAGCCCCAGTTCTTTGCCGAATTCGTAATCTCCGTTGGCGTCGGTGGACGTCGTAGCAACGGTCTCGTAAGCGTTCGTGTTTGGATTGAGCAATTGAAGTTCGATGCCGACATTGGCGATGCCTTCTTCGCTACCATCGTGGACACAATCGAGGTCTTCATCGTGATAAACCGTTCCGGAAATGGAGATCGGTTTCGCGACGGGGTCGTAAGCGTCGATCGCGGCAGCGGTTCGGTCAGCTTGACCGGTTTCGTTGTCCTGTTCAAGATCGATCGTCTGTAGTGCTACAGAACCAGCTTCGGCAAGCAACTGATTGTATTCATCATAGAAGATGCCTTCCTGCTGCGACTGCACAAATCCGTCTTCGAGAGTTGCACTGATTCCGACTGAACGATCTTCGAAATCGTAGTGCTGGTCGACGAATGTCGCGTTGAAGAAAGAACCTTCAAACTCGACTCCAGAAGCGATCTTATCCGTACGAAGACGCTCAACTTCGTCGACATCAATCGTGAAAGCAAAGACGTCGCCGGCTTCGAAATTGTCGACGTTTACCGAAAGCAACAGGCCGTTATCGGAAACCGTGATTCCGCGAATGTCATTTTCTGTAACGCCAGAGCTGTTTGCCGCATCAAACTGAAACGCGTGATGTCCACCAGCTCCTGGTTGGCCCGCTCCAACATCGAAAAACATGTCACCGTCGGACAGTGAATTGGTCCCGTCTTGGTCGCCGTTGATCGTGAACTGCGTCAACTGAGTCGTCTCGGCGCCGCCTTCGAAGCTGACTTCGAAGTAGTCAGGAGTTGTATCTTGTCCGGCATCGCCTTCCAAATACGTGACGCCGGCGATCACAGGATCGGCCGAAAGCACGCGGCGTTCTTCTAGCACTTCAAAACGACAACGGCGATGCCCATCGTCCTTTTGGCCATTGCTGTTTGTGGACTGACCCTTCAGGCCAAGAATGCGATTCGAAATTCGGTTGATAAGGCTCACGGATTACCTCCTGTAATGGAAACCAGTTCTTCCTGAACGTGGCGTCGATGTGACTGCGGTGGGAACTCAGGGCGGAAGGAAACTAACGGAACGAAGCCGGTGTTTGTGCGGTCGCGTTGGGAGCAATGAAACGCGGCGTTGCATTCGCCAACTGGTCTTTGTCCGGCGTCCAAATGCGAACCGTCGTGTCAAAGCTACCCGAAACCAATACGTCTTGAGCCATGTCGAGACAGGAAACGGTGCCAGTGTGCTTTTCCAGCGAGCCAACCTCGGAACCGCGTTGCGTGTTCCAGATGTGAATCTTGTTGTCGCTACCGGAAGTAGCAATCACTGAGGGAGCAATGGTTTGGACCGCAAACAATTTGGACGCGTGCCGTGGGAGCACGATCGATTGCGTTGGATTAGCCAGTTTGTTCACGCGAACCATCTGGTCATCACCAGCACTGAGCAGGTCGCCTGCGGGCGTAAACTCCAGCGTGCGAATGCGTCGTCGATGGGCTTTGAGTTCGTGGATCTTCGCTTTGGACTCGATGTCCCAAACTCGAATCGTGCCACAGCGACCACCGGCCGCAACCAATTTGTCGTCTGCAGAAAATGCCACTGAATGATTGTCATCGCAGGCGCACTTGAATCGAGATTGCTCTGCTCCAGTCTTCGCATCGTGAATCACCAAATTTCGACTGAAACCGACGGTCGCGACCTTCTTCGAATCGCTGGTGATCGCAATTTTAATGATGGCATCTTTGCGACGAACTTGAAACGCCGGCGTCGTCAACTGATCGGTTTCCCATCGAATCAAGCGATGGTCATTTCCGCCGGTGAACAGGGCAGAACTATCCGGACTGAATTGAGCCGTTCGAACCCAATCCGTATGCCGCTTCAAATGTTCGACAAATTGCTGACTTCGAATGTCATACAGACTGACGTAGTGGTCATCGCCGACAATCGCCAACAGATTTCCGTCGGCTTGCAGGCTGACTCCAGTCACAACAGGCTTGTCTTTGCCTTTTCGGTGACGGACGGTTTGTATTTGTTTACTGCTCCAGCCAAGCAAACTTGCTGGTTGCGCAGCCGCGAATCCGGTTCGCGTTGTTAGGCATAAGGCCGCCGCGGTGGCTGCGCCTAGGAAATTTCGCCGCTGGATCATGTGTTCCTCCTTGAACAACCGCTTCTGATCGCGTTTTTTCGCATGGACCCGCCAACGGGATTGGGCGGATCTTCATCAAAGCAGTTTCGTCAGTATCGCTTTTATCGGTTGCCCCAATCCCGGTCGCCAATGAATTCACGCTGTCAACTTAGATAGACTGGCAGGTTTTGAGTGGCCTGCGACTTCACTTCTTGGCTGACCGTTAAAGTTTGCCATTTCGGGCGATACAAAAAGTTCGCACAACGACTTTAATGTCCAGTTAACATCAGACGATAATTCCAGTTGCTTCCCTTCCAACACCTACCAATCCCAGCTTCCCCATGCCTACTTCAAGCCCCGTTTTCCAACATCGATTCGATAACATTGAAGATTACCTTCATCATCGAGAGCCCTACCTACTGGTGCACGAGATCGTTGAAATTCAGGATCGGCAGATTTCCACGCGTCACACCGTTTCCGATGAAGCGGATTTCATCAGAGGCCATTTTCCTGGTGCTCACATCATGCCCGGTGCGATGATGCAGGAGCTTTCGACTCAGTCGGCCGGGATCTTGTTGGCGGCAAACTTCAATCCGATGGAAACGTACAACACGCACGATCCACTTTTCAATGAGTTCGCCTTAGGCGTGTTAGTGAAGATCAAGAACGCCCGCTATCGAGGATTTGCGCGACCGGGCGATGTTTTAGATGTGGTCGTCAGAATCGAAGAACAGATTGGTGACGTCTTTGATTTCTCTTGCCTGATTCAGTGTGGCGAAACCGGAATCATGCGGAACAGCTTCCAGTTGTCGAACATTGAGTCGAAGCTGCTGCAGGGAAAGTAGCGCGACTCTCCGAGTCGTTTGGAAACGCAAAACACGACTCGGAGAGTCGAGCTACTATTTGGCGATCCGGGTTTTTGAATGCCATCTAGAAAGTAGTGCCAACGAAAAAAGCCACCGTTGGGATTCCAACGATGGCTTTCAATGATCGGTCAGCAACACGAAAGTGCCGGACAGTTACTTCTTGTCTTTTTTCTGGCCGTACTTGCCAGCAAACTTCGCCTTGAACTTCTCTACGCGGCCCATCGTGTCAACAAACTGCTGCTTGCCCGTGTAAAACGGATGTGAACCAGACGAAATATCAACGAAGTAAACCGGGTACTCGTTGCCGTCTTCCCACTTGATCGTTTCCTTCGTGTTGATCGTTGAACCGGTCAGCACTGCAAAGTCAGCTTTTTGGTCTTTGAAAACAACGGGACGGTATTCTGGGTGGATATCAGGTTTCATCGGATTGACGGCAGTTGCCGGACGTTAAAGATCGATACGTGTTAATGGTTTCTCGGATGGCAGATTCTAGCTAAAAACCGAGGTTGGTCAAACCGTAATCGACGTGATTTCCACATTGGATTAGTGATAAGCAATCTGAATCTCGAAAAACCGGAATTGTGGTTCTTCTCAGTCGTTTCGGGGGTGTTTTGGCAACCAGAATCTCAACATTGAGGAAACTTAAATTGGATTCTATTCTTGCCCCGTAATCAAATTACAATGACGCCGTACATACTGGCGACGGCAGGAGTGGGCAGAAATACTGACGCCGCAACATCAGGAACATCATGGATAGCCTTGCTGGTAAATTGCTGATCGCGACACCGGATCTTATTGATCCGAATTTTCTCCGTACCGTTATTTTCGTGGTACAGCACACGGACCAAGGTGCAACAGGTGTCATTCTCAATCAGCCGACCCCAACGACAGTCGCAGCGGTTTGGGATGAGATCTCCGACGCCGAATGTGACTGCGATCATCCAGTCAACTGCGGCGGGCCAGTCGAAGGTCCGTTGCTTGCGCTTCATCAGCTGAATGAGATATCGGAACGCGAAATCATTCCGGGTGTCCACTTGTCGATGCATCGAGAATCACTTCATCGTCTCGTGATGCAAAAAGAAGTTCCCTTTCGGATTTTCAGCGGCTATTCAGGATGGGGTCCACTACAGCTTGACACGGAAGTTGAACACGGTGGCTGGCTGACACTCGCGGGGAAGCCCAATCATGTGTTCGGCGAAAGCGATCAGCTCTGGCGCCGAGTTTGCGAACACGTTGGCCATGACGTCCTCAAGCCACATCTTGGAAAAGTTCGACCTGTTGATCCGTCGGTGAATTGAGACACGTTGCGGCTCGTTCCTTGCTTTTGAACCAGAAATTCTCCGCTAAGCTGTGTTTGTTCGCAGCGAGGTCTGATATCGTTGGGAGAACATCTTTTCTCTTTCTACGGGATTGCAATGAAACACTCACTCCAACTCTGGCAATTGTTGGCTGCAACGTTGCTGACAATGTTTTCTTTCGGAACTGTATTCGCCCAAGAGACCGAAACGGAATCTAAATCCGCGGAAACTGAGAAAGCGGATGCGGAGCCGTTCAAAGAAATTTCGTTCGCAGCACCGGACGGATTGGAGATCTCGGCTGATCTCTACTGGAAGCATGACGACAAGTCGAAACCGTTCATCGTTTTGTGCCATCAAGCTGGCTGGTCGCGGGGTGAGTATCGCGACATTGCTCCGACGTTGAATGAGCTTGGATTCAATTGTCTGGCGATCGATCAGCGGTCTGGCGGTGCCGTCAAAGGAATCAAAAATAAAACGAACGCGAAGGCTTTAACGGCAAAAAAGGCCACGACCTTCGTTGATGCCGAACAGGACATGATCGCCGCCGTTGAGCATGCTCGTGAAAACTACGCGAAGGGCAAATTGATTCTGTGGGGCAGCAGTTACAGTGCGGCGCTTACGCTCCGGATCGCCGGAGAGCATCCTGATAAAGTCGACGGAGCGATGTCATTCGCGCCGGGTGAATATTTTGAACGCTTTGAGAAACCCGGCGACTGGATCCAAACTTCAGCGAAGAAGATCGAATGTCCGGTGTTCATTACATCGGCGAAAAATGAAAAGGAGAATTGGGAGAAGATCTTTTCCGCGATACCTGCGGAAATCAAGAATGGGTTTCTTCCAAAAACAAAAGGCAACCATGGTTCACGGGCTCTATGGGCGCAGTTCGGTGACAGCAAAGATTACTGGGAGCAAGTAAAAGTGTTCTTGGCTCATTTTGAAGAGTAATGGCTCAGCTTTCGGGTAGCGGAACTCGTCGCGTAAGTTTTGAAGTCGCAGTGTTTAGTGCTGAAAGCACGGCATGTATAAGCCATGGACGCAAGTCCATGGAAACGTTGATGCATTCATCGTCAGTCCTGAAAGGACGGCAGGAAAATAGCGGTCGTGCAAAGGGTCGTGCAAAGCTTGGCTCCTGCCGTGCCTTCGGCACTCTGCGGCGATTCATTAACCGTAACCACGGACTTGCGTCCATGGCTAATACATGTCGTCACTTCGTGACTGAAAGACCGAATCCGGTGATGGCGCTGCGCTTATCACCGGCTAATAGCTTGAATCCCTTCGGGATGAGCCGATATAGCGCAACTTCAAAACTTGCGTTTCGGGCTCGTGCTTGCTGACCCTAATTCTCGGACCGCTCCAGTTGGTGGATGTGATTTCTCACATCTTCCAAGTCCGGATTGATTTGCAATGCCAACTTGAATCCAGACAGTGCACCGCTCATGTCATCCAACTGCATGCAACAGTGGGCCATGCCGACCGCAGCCGGAAAATGGTAGCGGTTATAATTTAATGTCTGGCAGCAATCTTCGACAGCGCCCACATAATCGCCTTCGGCACACAATGCGATGGCTCGTTGATTCCAAGCTTCACAAAGCGTTTCGTCTTCCAACAAAAGTCGATTGGAAAGCTCGATCGCCTCAGCCATTTTGTGACGAGACACCAATTGATACAACTTCTGAATCGCAGCCTGATGGGCACGTGAACCCTGTCGAGACCAGAGCTCACGAATGCCGTGGTCGGCCAACATGCGAACGGCTCGATCGCGATCGGTAAGCAATCGTCCAACGACTTCGTTTTCTGAATATTCCCCCAAGAATCCGATTGTCAAAACCGCAGCGCGGCGACTGATCGTTTTTCCGTACGTTGCCAGCCGACAGATCGAACCGATATTGTACGATTGACTCACCGACCGAATAAACTCAGCAGAGTTCTCGTCTTCAAGGTACTGCTGGTAAATCTTGTCCAGCAAAGGATATCGGAGAGGCGAATCCGACATGTCGATTGAATCCTGGGCGAGCGGCCCGTGAGGACAGCAAAAGTGTGTAGAATTGAAATCAGCTTATGTTGTTTTTTTTCAACATCGTTGAAGACCGAGTTTAGTTGGGGCTCTGCCGGCTCACAACAATGAAGCAACAAAGAGCAAACAGAAGAGTCACTTTTTGTGCCTGGTTTTGGTCCTTCATTTCAAGCCTTAACGAATATGAGAGTTGGGTAGGCAAGAAACGCCGATTCGCTAGCGAGAAACATGTTCAAACTGATCCCTAACCTATGCTCTTTCGCGTCCGGTTGTATCGCCATTGTGGCTTGCATCAGCTGTGCGCCCGCCAACGCTCAGGTGACGGTTGGCTCCGCAGTTGATTGGCAGTCAGGAAAGGTGTTGATTCAGAACCGATTGCTACCCGTTTCGGCGTCATGGGCTGATTCGCCGCTGCGTCGCCAGCTGAATCAATTCGCAGCGGAACGGCGAAGAGCCATCTTCATCGATCGCCGCGTCGATCCAACGATGAAGCAGACGTTTCAGTTTTTGGAAAAGACGACGGAACAGATTGTCTGGAAAACGGCCGAGGAAAATGGCCTCGGCGTCGCTCAAATCGGAAACCTGCTCTACATCGGCCCCAAAGAATCCGCTGCATCGCTTCCAGTGGTGATCCAGAAAGTTAGAAAGAGCCTGTCAAAAATTGACAGAGCAATTCGAAACAGGTGGACTGCCAAAAGTGAAATTCGTTGGCCCGACGCGACGACGACGATTCAAATTTCGGATTGGTTTGAGCAGTCACATGGCATCACGTTTGTCGACAAAGTCCCGCTGGACGTGTGGCCTGAGGCGGACTGGCCAAAACTTTCGACGATAGAACAGGTGAGCCTGTTTCTGGTTGGTTTCGATTTGACGTTGGACGTTGAATCAGACGGCGTATCGACGAAACTGAAACCGTTCCCCGAAGTTGATTCCGGGACAATTAAGTTTAGCTTGCCACGTGAAGTGAGCTTGGACTTGGAATCGGCGGCACGCAATTTCAAAGACCTGAAGATCAAAAGAGCAGGAAAGACGCTTGCCGTGTCCGGGCCCGTGGCTTCGATTTCGAACTTTCAATCGTGGATGGTTTCCCAACAAACCGCCAATAGCGATCGCACAGAACGCACCTTCACACTCAACTCGACGGCTCGGCGAGGCGATATCCTTGCGACCGTGGCACAGCAGACGGGCCGCAAATTAGTACTCGACGGCGACCTCAGCTTGGCACTGGAGGATCGAATCAAGCTTCAATTGAAGAACGCTCGCCTAGAGCAACTCTTGAACGAATGTTTGGCAGGGTCCGGCCTCGGTTACGAGCTTGGAGAAAAGATGCTGCGGATTTTTGAAGTCAACAATTAGTTGGCCAAGTCCACCAATTCGTTCCGTGAAGCAATGCTTTGATTCGATGTCCATTGGAATTTCCAATCCAATCTTTTACATTAGTCAAATCTTCTCGCCGACCTCAGGATTTGTAGATGGATTTTCTGATTCCGCTAATCGCCCTCGCCTCGATGGAAATCGTGCTGGGGATCGACAACCTAGTCTTTATCACAATCGTCACCAGTCGACTCGATCCGAGCCAACAGCCTTTCGCGAGGAAACTCGGACTTGGCGTGGCGTTGGTTTCACGGCTTCTGCTGCTAGGACTGTTGTTCTTTCTTGTTCATGGCGAAATGTTCAAGCAGCCGGTATTTTCGCTGACCGACATAGGTGTCCCTGCGGTTGCCGTTGAAAAAATCACCCAACCGGATATTGGGCATGGCTTGGATCTAAACCTCGACGAAGAACTCGTCGCGAAGATTCATCACAAACACTACGAAGAAGCAAATGGGGTCTCGGTGAAGGATATCCTGCTGTTTCTTGGCGGACTGTTCCTGATTTTCAAAAGCGTTTATGAAATCCACGACGAAATCGGTCCCGGCGGCACGCACGAAGCAAAACCGCAAGCAAAATTCACTTCAGCAATTATCCAAATCGCGATCATGGATATCGTGTTTTCTCTCGATTCGATCTTTACTGCTGTCGGAATGGCAGAAAACTTATGGGTCATGGTTGCTGCCATCGTTATTGCGGTGATTGTAATGCTTGTTTTTGCAGAACCAGTTAGCCGTTTCGTCAGCGCTCACCCTACAATAAAGATGTTGGCATTGAGCTTCATGATTTTGATCGGCGTGATGTTGATCGCCGAAGGCGTGGGCGCTCACATCGATAAAGGATACGTCTATTTCGCGATGTTCTTTGCCTTACTGGTTGAGCTGTTGAATATTGGACTGCGTAAGAAAGAGGACCACGCTCACGCGTAGACCTTATCGACGGCATCCTGAGATTGAAACGAATAAATGAAGGCCACGGACTTCAGCGACATAGTCATCATCGACGAGACCGAACCGTGTCCGTATCTCCAAGATGAAACTGCGCGGATGCCGCTGTGCATGCCTTTGGCAAAGATTACGCCAGCTCAAACGGACGTTCGATTGATGCTCGGCTATCGTCGAACCGGAGAGTTCCTCTACCAGACGAATTGTCCGAATTGCAACGCCTGTGAATCAATTCGGCTCGATGTGGAAGCCTTCAAATACAGTCGAAATACTCGGCGCGTCCTCAACCGTGGCGACAGGAAGTTCACTCAGAGTATCGGCGAGCTTCGTGCTGATGCTGAACGAGTGCGGCTCTTCAACAAACATCGTCGCGCCCGCGGGTTGGCGAAACGTGATACGGACATCGATATAGAGGAATACGTTTGGGGCTTCGTCAGAAGTTGCTTGGACTCATTTGAGATTCTGTATCACTACGACGGACGGCTCGTCGCGGTAGCCATTTGCGATATGGGCAAGAACAGCATGTCGGCAGTGTACACCTACTACGATCCGGATTTGCCTCGGGAAAGCATCGGCACGTACAGCGTTTTGAAGCAAATCGAACTGTGCTCCGCGAGGCGCATCGAGCATCTGTATCTTGGTTACTATGTCGAACAGTCGCCGCACATGCTCTACAAGAGTCGCTTCAAGCCACATGAACGCTTGATCAATGGTGATTGGGTTCGGTTCGAGTAGCCAAAGTAGCTCGACTCTCCGAGTCGTTTGGAACGGCAAAAAACGGCTCGGAGAGCCGAGCTACTAACATCGATTCGTATCGCTCAGTCTACCGGAAAGCCGCGCTTTCTGAGCAACGCTTTCGTATCAACATCACGACCGCGGAAACGACGAAAGCCCTCGGCTGGATCGATCGTGTCACCAACAGAGAACACATTATCGTACAAGCTCTTCGAAGCCGCCGGATCATAATACGAACCCGCTTCCTCGAACACTTCCGCCGCGTCAGCCGTCAAAGCGTCCGACCAGAGGTAGCTGTAATAGCCTGCCGAATAACCATCGTCGGCAAAGATATGATTGAACTGCGGCGTGCGGTGACGCATGCAGATCTCGCTTGGCATGCCGAGCTTTTCAAGTTCTTCTTTTTCGAACTTGTCAGGATCGATGGTCACGTTTCCGGCCAAGTGCAATTTCATGTCGATTAACGCACTGCCAAGGTACTCGACGGTACTAAAGCCTTGATTGAACGTTGCCGCCTTTTTGATTTTCTCAACCAGCTCCTTCGGCATCGGTTCGCCGGTTTCGAAGTGCACAGCGAATCGCTCCAAAATCTCAGGCGTCATCAACCAGTGCTCATTAATCTGCGACGGAAACTCGACATAGTCGCGAGCCACCGACGTGCCGGACTGCGATTTGTACTCGCATTGACTGCTGAGCCCATGCAACGCATGCCCGAATTCGTGAAACATCGTGACAGCGTCGTCCCACGAAATCAGAACGGGCTCGCCATCTTTGCCTTTGACGAAGTTTGAATTGTTGGACACGATCGGCGTAATGAACTCGCCCATGTTCTCTTGGGATCGATACGCGTTCATCCAGGCACCACTGCGTTTACCCTGTCGTGCGAACGGATCGAAATACCAAAGCCCATGGTGTTTTCCGTCTCGCAAAACTTCGAAAACAGAAACGTCAGGATGGAAAGTCGGCACGTTGTCGATCGGTTTGAACGTGAAGCCATACACTTCACCAGCCGCCCACATCATGCCGTCGCGAAGTTTCTCCATCTGGAGGTACGGCTTCACTTCATTCAAATCGAGATCGTATTTCTCTTTGCGAACTTTCTCTGCGTAGTAACGATAGTCCCAGGCTGCGATCTTGAAGTCTGAACCTTCGCGGTCTGCAACGGCCTGCATATCGGCGACCTCTTCTTTGACTCGGGCAACAGCTTTGGGCCAAACAGCCAGCATCAATTCCATCGTCTTGTCAGGAGTCTTCGCCATCTGTGGCTCAAGGCGCCAGTGTGCATGAGTCTCGTAGCCGAGCAACAACGCACGTTGAGCTCTCAGCTTCAGAATGCTGGCGATGATCTCGTTGTTGTCACGATCGTCGCCGTTGTCGCCACGACTGTAATAAGTCGTCCATACTTTCTCGCGAAGTGACCGGTCTTCCGCATAAGTTAGCACAGGCTCCATTGAAGAACGGGTGTTGTTAATCACGTACCCTTCCAGTTTTCTCTCTTTCGCACTGGCCGCCATTCCATCAACAACGCTTTCCGGCAATCCGGCAAGTTGAGATTCCTCGACCACCGTGAACAATTTGCCTTCATCGCCAAGCACATTTTGACTGAATCGAGTAAACAGGCTCGCGAGGTCGGTGTTGATCGTAGAAAGTTTCGCTTTATCCTCTGCGTTGAGCTTTGCACCGCGGCGGACGAATGTCTTGTAGCTTTTATCAACCAATCGCTGCTGAGCCACGGACATCGTTTTCATTTCGTCGCTGTTAAAAACAGCTTCGATGCGTTTGAACAGTCCTTCGTGTTGAATGACCCAGTCACCATGTTTCGACATCATGGGTGCGACTTTGGTTTCCATGTCAGGAATATCACCGACATTCAAATTCGAAGTGTGCACTCCGAAAATTCGTTCCAAGCGATCAAGAGCAGCGCCCGCTTTCTCAAGCGGCACCATCGTGTTGGCAAAGGTTGGCGTTTCCGTTTGAGCAGCAATTGCATCGATATCGGCTTTTGCCATTTCGATTGCTTTCTCAAACGCAGGAACAAAATCGTTAACCTCGACCGAACGCCATGGCGGAACGCCTCCGTACGGGCCAGTCCATTCAGTGAGTAGCGGATTCCTAGACAAGTCTTTGCCTCCATCCTGAGCAAACGAAGTTGTTTGGAAAAATGAATTCGACACAAGCGCTGTCATCACGAGCGCGATCGACAGTCTAAACGTTAAAGTGCAGGACATGCGTCTTCCAATAAAGGCGTTGAATCGTTTATCCAATTGTAGGCCCAGCACAGACCCAGCCGCAAGACACCGCGAATTTTTCGCACGCTGTTTGTTGCCCCAACGTCACTGTTGGATCAATTCCTTTTTCTCCGCTTCCAGCTCTTTCAGGACGGTTTTGGTTTTCTCGACGTTGCGATCGCATTCGGCAATCGTTTTTTCAAGCTTCGCGAACTGAGCGATAATTGGTTCGGCATCTTTTGAGTTTGCGTCAAAGAAGACAGAAAGGTTGTCGCGGATCCGCTCCTGTTCCGTTTCAGTGCTACGTCTCTTTTCTGTCCATGCAAAAATCCGTTCACCTTCGAGGTCAATTTTTTGATTCAATTCGGCGACCTGTTTCATCAGTGCTAAATCCTTCTCTGGCATCGAAACTCCAGCCGCATCCCACTGGGTTGTTTCAATGCGTCGCAATTCCGTCCAACTTTTGGATTGCACTTCGACATAGCTGAACGTGACCGCAAGCTCCTTGGTTTCACCGGCCTTGACTTGGACCTTGTACATTAGATTTGCATCGGTCTTGCGATAAGGCTCAGGCTCGACCAATTCTTCATTGGCACGCTCTCGAGCCGTTTTGATCAATACGGTTCTGTCTTCAACATCGAGATTGACCACCCGAAACGTTACTTTTCGATTCATCCGCCAAGTCTGCAACAGATTCTTCTTGTCACGTTCGAGCTTCAATAGCTGTTGAAATGATTCTTCCCCGAGTTGCTTTGCTTTCAAAGGCCGATCGATTCCAAAATGGACATAGGCTTTTTGTTTTACATCGACGCGAGGAAGTTTTCCGTCACCAGCGAAGCTCCCTTTTCGCATTACCGATACGGGACCCGAGAGCAATGAAAAGTCAGTGTCGTTTTCAAGTTCAATGGCTTGGACTGGAGTAATGTCGTTGCTTCTATTTGTCAGGTTGGCGATGCTTAGCATTTCGCCAGGAAGCTCCATTTCAAATGCAGGCAGAGCAGCACTTTTTCCGGAACCCAAAGACACGGCTTCGGAAATTCGATAAACGACCATCTGCGAAACTTTCTCCGTCTCGGCCGAATTCTCGAAGCCCGTTCTTGCGTCGACGCCAGCCGCTTCGTCGCCTTCTCCGAATGTCGCGCGGCCGCCCAATCCACCACCGAACCCGCCACCGCCCATTCCACCGCCGCCCATTCCACCGCCTCCGAATCCTCCGCCGCCGAAGCTCCCACCAGATGATCTTCTGCGGCCATTTCGACTGGAAGAGTCGTATCGTGGTGCAGCTGGAAAGCCAAACCACTGAGTCACGACGGAGAGTCCACTCATGAATTCGTAGGCACTGGTTCCGATATTGCGTCGCTGAGCAAGAACTGGCGCGAATACATTGGTATGAAAAGTCGCCGGTTTTCCAGATCGCAACTCGAGATCAACCTGCTTCCAGTCGACACCGGTGATGTTGTCAACGTGAGCCCAACCTTGCAAATAGGCTTTCTCTTTTTCCCAAAGCAGTCGATAGGTCATGCGCCAGATTGGCATGTCGACAACGTAAGCGAATTTGACGTTTCGTTTCTTGTCGCCCGCAAACAGCAACCGTAGCTCACGCTGATTCGCCTGACGTGATTTGACAATTCCACGAAGGGCAAGCATCAGTTTCTCATTGAGTTCCGGTTTGGCAAATTTAACGGAATCAAATTGGTTCAGCTCGTGAGAACTTAATCCGTTCTCACCAATCAGAACAACCATCTCACGGACGTCGTCGCCCTCGTTTCGATTCTCAACACCGTAAATGCTTCCCGTCGTCGGAGATCCGTCTTTCGTAAGAATCACCGTTTCACCGCGCATGCTTTGCAGCAGTTGAGCCACCGTCATCGGTTCACCAATATCATTGGCAGCAATATCTTCTGGGTCGGGAGCCGGTTGATACTCGATCGCTCGAACGTGACCTCCACCGTCGTCGGAGATCGCCAAACTCTTGAGCACATCGCTCACATCATGCGTGCTGAATTTTAGCTGCACACGACTTTTGCCTTCCAGCTCCCCCTCGTGTTGCAGTTGCCCGACGCCAGAGTTGTAAAGAACGATTCGTTTCACGGCTGGAGTCGGCGAATCTTTGAACTCCGTGCCCGCAGGCTCTTGGGAAGAAAGGGCTGCCGATGAGGTTGCGACAGTGAGAACAAAAACGGTGATTAAGATTCGGTTCAGCATCATGATCCCTGAGTTTGGCACGTTGATTGCGAGTACGTTAACTGCTTGCCCGACATCATGTTGTTGCGAATTTAGTGCCAAACATACTGGGAGACGAATTTCATGGATTTGCCCACGTTAAGTAGACTAATACTCCAGCGATCGAAAGCGTTCTGCATGGCAACATGTCTAATCCTGCCGTTTGCAATCGCACAACTGTTCAATCCTGCAGCGGCATTGGCTCAGTCGACCGCGTTCCCTTCTTCCGATTCGCAAATGCGTTTCGAGCGGTTCAGTGATCGAGATGCGGCGATTCCAAATTCACTCACGCGTGCCCAACTTGATACCGAGTCGTATCTCGCCGCTCCTGTTTCAAGTTTTGCAGTTCGTTGCAACGAGTTAATGCAAGCGTCGGAATTATTCAAAACGATAGACGTCACCGTATTCTTTGACCGCAACGTGGAAGGTGTCTTCGACGGTGACACCGAAGTAAGTATGAGGTCGGGCGTTTCGATGGCGAAGTCGCTATCCAATGCACTTAGGGAGCGAGACACAGAATTCGTGATTGAATCTGACGGTTCCATTCTGCTGATCAGTATTGACGACGAGAACGAACCTGATTTCCTACGCACCGTTACGTATGACGTAACCTACATTGCGAGCACACAGTCCAAAGCGGATCGGTTGGCACAGGTGCTCTTCAACACGATTAATTCTGATTCGTGGGAACAGAACGGAGGCGGAAACGGAACTTTGTCCCTCTACCAAATCAATGGTCGAATTTTGATGTCGGTCAATCAAAGCCAACGAGCTCATCGCGCAATCCGAAATCACTTCGATGCCATCGTCTGGCTTGGGTCGAAAAAGTCCAACGGCTCAAGGCCGATCACCTTGGACAATGAGCCCATCGCCAACCGGAGTCGAAGCAATTCGCTTTCGAGCAGCGTTGTCGAGCTCCCTCAACAGCAAACGACTTCGTCACTACGCTCTCGCCGCGGGTTCGCTCGACCTAACAGCGGGACAAGCGGTGGTATGGGCGGCAGAGGCTTCAAAGGTGGTGGAATGTTTTAGGCATTGGTGATGATTGGAGCTCCAGAGCATTTTAAGCCAAAGTTTTGCCCCTCTCCGAGTCGTCTGGAACGGCAAAATACGACTCGGAGAGTCGAGCTACTTTTTGGCGATCTGGGATTCGAAATCGGCTCTAGTGTTCCTCAATTTTCTACTGCTGAAATGACCACTTGCTGGTTGGCTTTTTGGAATTCTCGCTCAAAAATCGATGGTCCAGCGAAAACAGCGTTTCTATGTGGCTACGATAATGTTTCCAATTCAAGAGACTCACCAACTGGAACCGCCATGAAATCGTCATCTCATAGCAAGAACCCCGATGCCACCTCCATTGCCCCGCTGCAAGTAGAAACGCTTGAATCACGCATGATGCTCTCGAGCGTCCAGATCTTCGCAGCCGGCGCAACTGGAACCGAATCCCTGGAACTGAAAGTCAACGATGTTGTCGCTGCAACTTTTGATAACGTAGGCGGCGATGTTGATGGTCGTCAGTTTGAAACTTTGAAATTCAACACCGACCAGACGCTTACCGCGGACGACATTCGGCTGGAGTTCGTCAATGATCTTTATCGAGCAGAAGACGGGTTTGACCGAAACGTTCTGATCGACCGAATCGTTATTGACGGAGTCGTTTTCGAAACCGAATCCGACAAAACTTATTCGACTGGCCTGTGGCGCGACGGCGGAATCGTTGGCCCCGGATTTTTGGAAACAGAATTGCTCAACGTGAACGGTTCCTTCTTCTATTCCTCAGATGGCGGAATCGAGCCCCCGTCCCAAACTGGCACCAGGCTGCGAATCGAAGCCAATGGAACGACTGGCGAAGAACAATTGCGGGTCCGAGTCGATGGCAACGTTGTGGAAACGTTTGACGTCACAACACAGCTTGATTCCTACTTCTGGGTTAGCGACGACAACATTGACGTTGGTCGAATTCAATTGGAGTTCGCGAACGATCTTTACGATCCTGCCAATGGAATCGACCGAAACTTGATCGTCGAGCAAATTCAATTGATCGATCGCACCAACGGCGACCGGCAGCGATTCTTTACGAACTCCGACACGACTTTTTCGACTGGAACTTGGCGTGAGGCCGATGGTGTGATTGAAGGCTTCGGTCGCGGAGACACGTTGCACTCCAACGGCTACTTCAGTTATGGCGAAGATGGGCCAACTGGCGGCGAAGGAAGTCTGATCCGATTTACGGCCGCTGGTGATACCGGCGAAGAAATCGTTCAACTCTTGATCGACGGCAACGTGTTTTACGAAACCGAAGTCCCAGTTCAATTCTCGAACCGCGTTGGCAGCCGTGGATTTTATGAATATCAAGTGATCACGGACCAAAAAGTAGATCTTTCACAGCTGCGACTTGCGTTTGTGAACGATGGGACAACTGATTCTGGACGGGATCGCAACCTTTCGGTCGACTACATCTATGTGAAGGATCTCGATACAGGCAATGTTCAAAGAACAACAGCGTCTGACAGCAGTACTTTCTCGACCGGGACCTATTTGCCGGAAGACGGCGTGGTGCCCGGTTTCGGTCGTGGCAACAAACTTTTCACTGACGGCTACTTTGAATTTACTGAATCCAGTCGACTAGTCGTTTTTGCTTTTGGCGATACCGGCGAAGAACGCTTTCAGGTTTTGGTTAACGGACAGGTTGAAGCTGAGTTCCTAGCAAGCGAGCCATCTGCTGATCCGTTCGAAGGTCGACAATTCTTCGTCGACTTTGATGGACCAGTGAACATCGAAGACATTCGCATCGACTACATCAACGATGGTCTCACTGACTCCGGAGAAGACAAAGGCTTGCGTTTCACGGGAGTTCGACTCGACAGCCGGTTATACGGTGTAGAAACGACGGGAACCGATGGCATCCTAAACGAGAACGGATCGCTTCAGTATGGATCTGTACCACAGGTTGGTGCCAGCACGACGAACACGTCTGCCAGATTCCCGGTACTGGTGAACGTACAGTGGCTCGAAGCCAACACTTTCCCTAGCCCCTTTTCCGACTTCGTTGTGAAAGCTGAAGAGGACGGAGAAATTCGGATCAAACTAAATCGAATTGGTGGAACCGACGGCCCGTTGTCAGAGACTTACGAAATCACAGCGATTGGTGACAACTCGCTTCCGGGTTCGGTTACGTCCCAATTTGTAACGATCGATTTTGACGACGATCAACTCGCTTCCACGCTGAACATTCCGGTCAACGACAACAACGTTGCCGATGGTGGATTCTTTCAACTTCGTAAAGTCGGCGGTACAGACGCTTCCGATTTCCTGAACGTTGAGATAACAGACTCCGACTAACGGTTGCCTGCTCATCACGGTGAGCTGCGAGAAGAGGAAGTTGAAAAGGTGTCGGGGACGAACCTGACACCTTTCCGTTCCTTCGAGACTTGTTTCGAACGCGATCCAACAACTTTGCCTGTTTCATCATGCATGCTTGCAAAAATGTTTCGCGAGTCCTGAAGTGTACACCCGTCCACTTTCAGGTGAAAAGCACAGATCGCAGTGCTGTCAAATTGCAATATGAACATCCGGCAACGACGACTTAGAAAAGACAGGCAAACGATGACGAAGTTCTCCCGATCGCCAGCGAATCTCGAGAAATATACAGAAGTTGTGTTTCAGAAATATGCAGAAGTTGCATATCGTGGAGCAATTCAAACCCAGCCGGTAAAACCCGGCAAACCTTGACGCACGGCTCCAGCATATGCACAATTGGACACTCGGAGCCCGGATATATACAGAAGGGCTTCTGTATACTATTAGTTATCACGCTCAGATAAATGAACGACAACCCATACGAATCACCGGCAAGCGATGTTGGGCAGCCGTCAGTAGTCTTGCCGGAATCCGACGCCTCATCCTCGCTGCTCAACTTTGGCTGGTGGTCTGTGGCTCTATCGTGCGTTGCTTGGTGCTTCGCCTATTTTGCTGGATGGGATGCTGCCACCGGCTCCCCTCCGCACTTGCAAGTTATTGTGATTGCATCAATCTCGTCGGTTTGGATCTACTACGACGCAAAGAGGAACGGAATTAGCATGGTTGGTGCCATCCAGTTCTTACTCTTTTTTGCATGGATGATTGCTGTGCCGGTCTATTTGATCTATACCCGCAGAAAACTTGGCGTAGCGTGGGCAGCAGTTCAAGTGTTCGCCATATGCAGCTCATGGTACACTGGGTGGGCGTTGCATTAATGTGCACAACGCGTGATAACAATTAAGACTTTGACATCGCGTAGTGAGGCACGAACGTAGCCGATGTTCAAGTTCTCTGTTCAAGAAGGCCGAATGCGACAAGCGGCTTTCTACTTCCGCCCCTCTTAGGGATTTGCTTCCCGATTCCTCGACGCGAGACGCAGCTTGACGATGCGATTCCTGAAACGCAACTCGCCTG
>CALLUY010000158.1 GCA_938010615.1 uncultured Pirellulaceae bacterium
AGCACTCTCTAGTGCAGTGTTACGACTTGGTTTTAGGATTGCTTCGAAAGTGGCACGCCTCTCCGAGGCGTGAAAAATCGACTCGGAGAGTCGAGCTACTAACGGCTGGTCGCCCGGGCACTGGAAGATTCATCGCTACAGTAAGCGGATGACAGCGGCAGTACTGGCGAGTCTGTAAGTAGCACGTCTCTCCGAGACGTGAATTTTTCGTAGGCCGGATCAAGACGCCTTAGCGGCGCTGCTGCGGCAATCGTGAATCGCCACAAAATGCCGGAACTGCGTCGCTGACGCTCCTTGGTCCGGCCTACGCGATAGCCACATCTACAAAAATTAACATCCCTTCCGAGACGCGAAAAATCGACTCGGAGAGTCGATCTACTAACTTGACACAATCCGCCCAATGACCTTCACACGTCCCTCGGCGATCTGATTGATTACCTGCGGCAACAACTCGCATTCCGCCTCAAACACTCGGGCGGCAAGTGACTTCACATCGTCATTCGCTTCAACTGGCACAGCCGCCTGAGCAATGATCGGTCCGTGGTCGTAGTCGTCATCCACAAAATGCACCGTGCAGCCCGTCAACTTACACCCGTAATCCAACACTCCTTGGTGCACCCTCGAGCCGTAATTACCTTTTCCGCAGAACGAAGGGATCAGACTGGGATGAATATTGATGATTCGGTTTTCAAAGTCCGCTGGAATCGTAAGCTGACGTAAAAACCCGCCCATCACGATCAGCTCGGCTCCACTTTCACGCAATGCATCGAACACCGCGACGCTAAACGACTCACGCCCATCAAACTCTTTGTGACAGATCACTTTCGAATCGACAGAAGCATCGTTCGCGAAACCAAGCCCGCCCGCATTGGGGTTGTTTGACACGACCAGAGTAATCTCTGCGTTGAGCGAACCGGCACCGATGCGATCGATCAGGTTTTTCAGCGTCGTGCCGCCACCAGAAATCAGGACAGCAATTTTGATCGGCGATGCCATCAGGAACTCACCACGCTCAAGCCAAGCTTCACAACATGTTCGCCGATCGTTAGCTCGACAAAGTCAGCTCCAGCGCCAGCGAGCGGCTTGACGATCAACGAATCTGCCAACGTTTCACCACTGATGTAGTCGTTGTTCTCTTCGATGGCCAGCTTGAGTTCGTCTGAATCGGTACAAACAATCAATTCAATCCGATCCGTTCGCTCATAGTCATTCGCCTTGCGCTGATCTTGAACCAACCGCACAAGATCACGAGCATTCCCAGCTCGAATCAACTCGTCGGTCAACTCAGTCGCCAGCACGACAACCACGCCGGCACCTTGAGCGGCAGCCCAGCCTTCTTTGGCTTTCAGTCGAACTTCCACATCTTCACTGGTCAGCTCAATGGATTCACCTTCAACATCGATCGAAGTCTTTCCATCGGCAGTCAAAGCGGCCAACATCACGCCGCCGTCAGCATCGCCAAACGCTTTCTTCACTTTCGGCATCAGCTTGCCAACGCGCGGACCGAGCAGCTTGAAATTCGGTACGACTTGGTACGTCACATACTGATCCGCATCAAGCGTAAACGTCACTTCACGAACGTTGAGCTCCGTTTTCAATAACTCGGCGTGCGTTTCGAGCCACGCTTGATCTTGATCGGAAGTCAAAACAACCGTCACGCCAGAAAGCGGCTGGCGAACTTTCAGTTTCGCGCCCATACGAGCCGACAGTCCCTGCGAAGCGATCTGTCGCAGCAATTCCATGCGACGCGAGAGGTCTTCGTCGTAAAGTGCATCGCTGGCAACCGGATAGTCGCAAAGATGAACACTCAACGGAACTTCCGCACCTTTGTCACGGAACGATTGCGTCAGGTTTTGCCAAATCGTTTCGGTGATAAACGGCACGAACGGCGCCGCCAATTTCACCAGCGTCGCCAGACATTCGTAAAGCGTCCAATAAGCATCCAGCTTGCTCGGATCCTTCGTATCTTTCGCCCAAAATCGATCGCGACTCCGGCGAACGTACCAGTTGCTCAGCACGTCCACGAAATGATTCAATGATCGCGCGGCACCATAGTTGTCGTAAGCGTCCATCGCTTTGGTTACTTCA
Organism: uncultured Pirellulaceae bacterium; assembly: GCA_938010615.1. GTDB lineage: Bacteria > Planctomycetota > Planctomycetia > Pirellulales > Pirellulaceae > Mariniblastus. Next base: position 2,089 of record CALLUY010000158.1, read on the forward strand.
GCGACTGTACGGTTTAGCTCGCTAATGATCCATCGATCGAGTTCACTTCGCTGGTTGATTGCACGGAAGCCTTCGCCCGAAGCCAAACTTTCATGAGTGAGTTCGCCCTGTGAGGTAACCGACGAAGGATCAAAGCCATCGATGCCCGCGTACAGCGTGAAGAAACTGTAAACATTCCACATCCGCAGCAGGAACTCAGGAATGCTTTCCTTGATCGCACGTTCGCTGTAGATAATCGACGTCCACGGCGGCTGGTTGGCGAAAAAGTACCACCGCAACGCATCGGCGCCGTAGAGGTCAAAGATTTCATTGGGCGGACGATAGTTCTTCAAACGCTTCGACATCTTCTCCGTCTTGCGGACGACTTTGCCTTCGCACTCAGAACATTTCTTCGCATCCGAGCTTTGACGCTTCGAACACTTTACGCACACACCGCCCTCAGCCAACATCAAGCCGAGCACGATGCAGTTCTTGTACGGATGCGGGAAATCAACTTTTTTCTCAGTGCCTTGGTCGTCACCGAACAACATCGTGCTAATCGCGAGCTGCGAATAGAACCAACCGCGAGTTTGATCGAGGGCTTCGCTGATGAAGTCAGCAGGAAACTGGGCTTCGAATTCTTCTTTGCCTTGATGCGGATAACCCCACTGAGCAAACGGCATCGCGCCGCTGTCATACCAGCAGTCGATGACTTCGGTGACGCGACTCATCCTCGCACCTTCTTCGAACGGCGAATCGTAAGTGATCGCATCGATATAAGGCTTGTGAACTTTCAGGTCTTCGACCAATTCCGGATTGGCAGCTTTAGCAGATTCCCAAACTTCGGTTCCCGTGAGGCCCGGCTTTTGCAAAAGTTCGTCATAGCAACCGACGGCATCGTATCGTCCGGTCGCTTCGCATTTCCAGATCGGCAACGGCGTGCCCCAATAACGCTCACGCGACAACGCCCAATCGACGTTGCTCTCGAGAAAGTTTCCAAAGCGGCCGTTCTTGATGTGGTCCGGCATCCAGTTGATTGCCTGGTTGTTGGCCAGCATCTTGTCTTTGTAGTCTGTCGTTTTGATGAACCAACTGCGTCGCGGATACTGAATCAACGGATCATCGTCGGCCCGCCAACAGAACGGATACTCGTGCTCGTATTGTTCTTGCAGATACAACGCTCCGGATTCCTTGATTGCGCGAAGGATCGGTTTATCGGCTTCCTTAACCCACATGCCGGCGAAGTCGGGAACTTCTTCGCTGAACTTTCCGTTGGGCAGTACAGGACAAATCAAATCAGGCCCATCACCTTGTTCGAATCGAGCCAACTCGGCGACCAACAATTCATAGTCAACTTCACCGAACGCAGGAGCCTCATGCACGGCTCCGGTTCCGCTGTCCGTTGTGACGAAATCAGCCTGAGTAATCCGCCAGCATTTGTGTTGCTCGCCACCATCGACAAGCTTGCCGGTTTCTTCGCCCATCGTCTTGTAGAAGTAATCAAACGGAGGCCGATACCGCTGGCCGATCAGTTCCGAACCTTTCATCGTCGATTTGATTTCGAGCTCACGCTTGAGTTTGCCCGCGATGGTCTCGACAAGATCTTTCGCGAAGATCAGATTATGATCGATTTCCGCATCGTAAACGACAGCGTACTCGATATCGTCTTTGACGGCCGCGAACTGGTTCGACGGCAACGTCCAAGGAGTCGTCGTCCACACAAGCAGCGAAGAGTTCGGAAACTTCTCTTCGTCGAGCATCGGAAAGCGAACGTAAACACTGGGATCGCGAACCGTTTTGTATCCTTGGCCGACTTCGCCCGCAGACAACGCCGTTCCGCCTTGAGCCCACCACCAAATGATCTTGTGGCCTTCGTAGAGCAAGTTGCGATCGAAGAGACTCTTCAGCGACCACCAAACTGATTCCACGTAACTCTGGTGATACGTCACATACGCTTCGTCGAGCTTGACCCAAAAACCGAGCCGTTCGGTTAGCTCTTCCCACTGCTGCATGTACTGCCAAACGGACGCTTGGCACTTTTGAATGAACGGCTCAACTCCGTGGGCTTCGATGTCTTCCTTGGAGTGAATGCCGAGCTCTTTGCAGACTTCAACTTCGACGGGCAGACCGTGCGTGTCCCAGCCAGCTTTTCGCTCGCAGTAGAAACCTTTCATCGTCTTGTAACGAGGAAACAGATCCTTGATCGCACGCGTCAAACAGTGACCCGGATGGGGCTTACCGTTGGCCGTCGGCGGACCTTCGAAGAAGACGTATTTCTGTTCGCCTTGTCGCCGATCGAGCGACTTTTGGTAGATATCGTTTTCTTTCCAGAACTCGAGCGTTTTGACTTCGTTTTCAGGAAAGTTAAATTTGGAGTTTTCGCCTTGCGAGGACATGCGCAGATCGCAATTTTGAGGAGGAAAATCAAACCGCTAAATATCCCTGAACCGGGTCGGAATCACAACCCTAGGCCCTCTGGGCAGTGTTCAGAGAAAAGTGTTCAGTGTTCAGACGTGAGCGGATGGAACAGGTTCGATTTTAGAGTTTGCGGCCGCGTGGGATTCGCAGACTCACAGCACTCAAAAGCCCGCCCAACGCAGCGGCAAAAACTGTCGCCCAAATCTGATCTCGAGGACCGGGTGGGTAAAAAGGGTTCGCCGTACATGCAAAGGCGAACAAAGCGAAAAAGGACATGTAGAAAAGGTATCTGGCAACTAGCCCAACGGTCAAACCCTTAGGTCTGAGCGTAAGAAAGAAGAGCCCCAATCCAGCGGAAACTCCACCGCAAATCCCTAACACTCCGAAACTGCAAAACACCGCCAATGGTATCGATGCAAAAACAATCGCCAATGCGAATCGGCAAAGGGTGAATGAAAAATTGTTCGAAGCTTTTGGTTTGCCCGTTGAAGACTCCAGATCAACATCGGGCATCGAAATATCTCAGCAATTTAATGCAAACACAAGCCAGAGGCTTATGCCACCTTACCAGAGGCTTATGCCACCTTACTTCTTGCGCGGAGCTTTCTTCTTCGCCTTGGCGGCGGCTTTCTCAGCGGCCTTGGCAGCCTTTTTGTCCGCAGCGACTTTGGCCTTCTTCTCAGCGGCAGCTTTCGCGGCGTTGGCTATCGCAGGATCAGGAGCCTTCTTCTTGCGAGTCGGATCAACGATGTGCCCAAAGTTGTCGTCGAACTCTTTGCCGTACTTGTCATCTTGGAGACTGTATTCGCCTTCGATCTCCTCCTCGAAATCGTCGTCAAAATCCTCGTCGAAATCGTCCTCCTTGAACTCGTCGACAATGTGCAGATCCAAACCGTCATCAACAACGGTGGCCTGAATCTCTTCGCCCGATACAAGGTTGTCGTCGGCCGGTTTTTCGTTCTTCTTCTCGTTCTTTTTCTCGTCTACCATGCGAACCAGAATCGATTTCTTGAAAGAGTGCAAATGCGGATACAAAAGGCGGGAAAGAACGAGTCAATTCCCATCTGAAACCCGCCTTTGAAGATTAAATAGGGTACGGACGACAGCCAAAATGTCAAGGTTCGGAATTTACCCGATTGGCCGAATACCGGTTGTAAGGGTTTTGCTGTCACGTCGTGTATAGCGAGTTGAACTTCACGTAGGCCTCGTTCAGATCGCTGGTCCAGTGCATCGCCTCGCCCGCTCCCGAGCCAATCCGAATTTCGACCTTGGCTTCAAAGTTTTCAGCCATCGATTGGCTCAATTTCTGCTCATCGAATGCCACCGGCTGGCCTTTTTCGAAAATCGACGAGCCATTGATCGACAAACACAGCTCATCGGGTTCAAACCTGACGGAAGTCAGCCCCGCAGCCGAGGTGATCCGCCCCCAGTTCGGGTCCGCCCCAGCGACCGCTGTTTTCACCAAATTGCTCATCGCGACCGATCGAGCAACTGTATCGGCGTCGGCATCGTTTTCCGCACCGGACACTTTGATCGAAATCAGGTGAGAGGCTCCCTCGCCGTCAGCCGGAATCTGAGTCGCCAATTCGACACATAACTCAGTCAAACTGTCGGTGAACGCGTGCAGAGCTTTCCAATGTTTCATCGGAGCAGGAGACTGCCCATTGGCCATCAGAACGAGAGAATCGTTCGTGCTGGTGTGGCCTTCAACGCTGATACAGTTGAAGCTCTTATCGGCGACACGTTTCAAAATATCCTGAGCAACCGGCGGAGTCAGCGATGCGTCGGTGACCACGATGCCCAACATCGTCGCCATGTTCGGACCGATCATTCCGGCTCCTTTGGCCATCCCGGCGAGCCGAACGGTTTCGCCCTCAAATTCGAAACTGCGAAACGCTGTCTTGGTTCCTTTGTCGGTCGTGAGAATCGCTTCGCAAGCGGAGTCAAAGTCTGAATCACCAGAACCAAGTTCGTTGCCGGCTCGCTTGATCCCTTTGGCAACCAAATCCATCGGAAGCTGCTGTCCAATGACGCCTGTCGACATAATGCATACTTGTCCCGACGTGCAGTCAATCGCATTGGCCGTTTCAAATGCCATCTTTTGATTGTTGCGAAATCCCTCTTCGCCGGTGCACGCGTTTGCATTTCCAGAATTAACAATGATCGCGGACAAGTGATCCGTCGGCGTGATCTGGCGATTCCAGTCGATCGATGCAGCACGAACCACGTTCTGCGTATAAACGCCTGCGGCGACAGCGGGAACATCGGAGGTGATCAGCGCGATGTCTTTTTTGCCTGAAGCCTTGATCCCGCAAGACACGCCTGAGAATTTGAATCCGGAAGGTAAGTTCATTTTTGAATTGGAGGTCGGAGGTCGGAAGTCGGAAGCTCTCAACTACATCAGCCCCAGCGTTTCATCGAAGCCATGCATCGCGTTCAAGTTCTGCACTGCCGCACCGGAGGCACCTTTAACCATGTTATCGAGCGCACTGACGATGATCGTCATCCCGCGACACGATTTAACGGTCATGTCGCAGAAATTGGTTCCCGTGACATCCTTCGTTGCCGGAATCTGGCTCGTCACGCGAACAAATGGCTCATCACGATAAAACTCATTCAAACAATCCATCAACTCGTCATCCGTTCGACCATCGGCATTCTGCAAGTAAATCGTCGACAGGATTCCGCGATCCATCGGTGTCAAATGTGGCGTAAAAACAGCTTCCGTTTCGCAACCGCAAAAACGATTCAAAATCTGATCGATTTCCGGCATGTGCCGATGCGTCCCAACACCGTAAGCCGTGATCGACTCATTGCATTCAGGGTAATGAAATTTCAAGTTCGCTTTCCGCCCGGCACCGGAGATCCCTGTCTTTGAATCAACGATCAACGGACTGCTCTTCACCAAACCGTTTTTAAACAGTGGAGCAAGCGGAATGATCGCAGAACTGGGAAAGCAGCCCGGGTTTGCGACCAACGATGCCGACCGAATATCGCTTCGGAAGAGTTCCGGAATTCCGTAAGCCACCTTGCCCACACGCTCCGCATCCGGATGTTCGACTTTGTACCAGTGCTCAAACGAGGCAACATCGTTCAAACGATAATCGGCACTAAAGTCGATGACTTTCAGCCCAGAGTCCAACAGTTGCCCAACGACGGCCGCAGAGGCCGCGTGTGGCAAGCAACAAAAAGCATAGTCGAGCCCGTCAGCGAATGAGCCAACGTCCAGCGGCTCGAAATTCAGATTCAGTCGATCTCTAAGCGTCGAATGCACCTCCGAAAGGTGAGGCCGACTTTCGTCACGAGACGTGATCCGGGCAATGTCGACATGCGGATGGCGAAGCAAAAGCTTCATCAACTCGAGCGCGGTATATCCTGTCGCGCCAACAATTCCTACGTTAACTGTGTCATTCATTCAGGGTCGACTACTTCTATTTTTTCTCTTTGGTCTCTTCGGATTCGGCCGTATAAGCCAACACGATGCGATGCTGCTCATTGAGAGCGTAAGTTATCGTCACAGGAATGTCTTTGTCTACCAGCTGCGGAACAAGAAACTCGTAGTATCCCGTCAGCTCAGCACGATCCGTCATTGCCGTGGCTGCTTTCTTAAAAGCTTTCTTTTCGTCAGCATTTGCCTGCTTACTCACTTGAGCCTGCTCATTTTCTTGTTTGGCTTGCTGTTCCTTCCGCCGAACATAAGCTGCGGCTTGCGGCATCATCGCTGGGTCCTCCAAAACAATCGCTGGCTGATTCGGAACGGGTTGCATGACCAGAGCGGCCTGCAAGCGGAGCTTTTTTCGAACATCGACGGCAATATCCATCCACAAAAATCTATCAGCGTCTTTGTGAAAATACATTCGGGCAGGTTGATTCGGCGTGATTTCCGCAGGCTCCAAGTGGGCTCTTTGTTTATAGTCCTCTTTGTTCTGACGTTCGAATTTGATTCCGCCTGCGTTCGCCTGCAACGCTGCCGGATTCGGCATCCACGGAATCTCAAAATCCATTTTCACGGCACCTTTGTTTGCGCCCAATTGAAAACCCTCGATTTTCACTGGCTTGCGAAGCGTCAACCAATGCGAGTGCGATGCCGTTGAAATCTT
>CALLUY010000159.1 GCA_938010615.1 uncultured Pirellulaceae bacterium
CGTGAATTCTCGCAGCGAATCATCTTGTTGACGAGTTGCTCTATGCTGCGCGGTCAGTAAATCTGGAATGCAGGGATTCTGTAACGCGGCCTCGCTCGTTTGCAAAATATCAGCCAAGCCAATTGTGCCGACCAGCAAGCAGGCGTCGTGCCGAACACTATTGAGCGCGATCCCTTTTTCGAACCGTAATTTTCTTTCAGAAAGTCCTTGTTGAATTGCTGAGCATTCGCATAGACTCCCCAACTTCGTCCGTTAATCACAACGTTGACAAAGTTGACTTTCGGTGCCGCAATTTTCTGCCTCGCAATGTGAGAGTATAAAAAAGAGCTCATCAAGCTTGGATCACCGTTGCAATTGAGCAGATTCAGCGACTTGTAACCGTACAGTTTTTGATCATCATCCATGAAATCCATGGAGAGATTCAGAGACCGTTTTAGGCCTTCAGGGATCATGAAAAATGAAGACGCTCCACGAAAACTGACGCCAACGTTTGGATAAGTCTCTCCATCGACTGTGAGTTCAGCAGGAATCTCGACATCGGTCGGCTTAAAGTCCGCCAGCTCCTTCTCCCAATCTTTATTTTCAAACTTGATGAATATCGTTCGCAAGGTCGCCGGGGCGTAGAGTCCCGCATCCGGAAAGTTTTTCACGTCTTCCGGCAAGACTCGTTTGCCCACTTTTCCTTTTACGAGTTCAGCACCACCGCCAGGAGGTCCGCCTCGTCGCCCACCGCGTCCGCGTCGCCGCCCACCAAAGCCACCCGATTGAGCTTCTTTCTTGAGCATCGCCCGAGCCTTTTTTCTTTCCGCCTTGTTTAGGACTCCATCACCATCAACGTCGAAGTCTTTGACGATTTCCTTGTCAGGCGCATTAGGTCCGCCCGGTCCACCGGGCCCTTGCGGAGGCTGCGCGTGGGATTTGGCAATGAATCCCAATAGGGCAAACAGGGAACAAACAAAGATGACGACATTTGTTTTGCTGATTGGACGTGCCTGCGTCAACAAATTCATACGAGATGCTTTCAAAGGGAAGGGAAGGAAAGGGCGGTTCATCACGGGCTCCGTTTACATATAACCAATATGAGAAGAGTTCGGATCGTCCACAGAAAAACATTTTGTGCGAACCCTCTGCCTTTCCCGAGGACGGCGCGGTAACATTTTCGCCTTCAGGGCAGGGTACTTTGAACCTTCGAAATCCAGCGCCTCACGCCAACCGGCTCCCGGCGTAGTTCACGGTGCGATTTCCTCAATACTTGAATTTGACTTCGCAATCGTCTGGCAGGTGGCTTTGAATTTCCGCTTGAGCGTCTTCGGATAGTTCGCCGGTTATCAAGCAAGATTCAAGAGTCTGCAAACTCTTCAGGAACGCAAAGTCATCTGGAATCCAATTCAGGTGCAGAGTCAGTTTCTTGAGTTTTGGAAATTTCCCGATGACACTCAAGCTTGGTGGAATTGCATCTTTACAGTAACTAAAGATATAGAGTTCTTCGAGTTGCTTCAGGTTTCCCAGTGGAGAAAGGTCTGTCAGACCTTCCGAGGCGAATTCAAAGTGGCGAATGGTTCGGGCATTGCAAATGGATTCGAAAACCATGTCATTGAATGTGAATCCCGATTCGTGCAGTTTCACCGTTTCTAGGTATGGTGCATCGCCAAGAACTTCGAGTCCGGCTTTTCCGGGTGGCGCCGGATCGCCGGATTGGAATACTGAAAAGTGCTTTAGCCCCTTGAAGTTCCTTAATACGGAAAGATCGTCCACAATGGCATGATCAAACCCGACTCGCTCAACACGCTTGAGTCCTTCCCATGGGGAGATGTCGATTGGGGCTCCGGTCCCATCAGAAAATGCGACCGTGACTCGGGTGACAGAATCCTTTCCAAACCATTGGGCGAGCTTCGTTTTCCAAAATGGAAAGTTGTCCATCGGTTCATACTGGTAGTCGCCATATTCGACGCCGCCGTCGCCGTAGCCATTTCTTGAATCAATTTGCTCGACAGCTTTTCGTTGCTGTTGGCTGGGCAGCCACCAGAAATCCCACAGGCATCCAAACAGGATGCTGATGAATGTGATTCCAACGAGGAGCGATCTCAATCCAAAACGCAATCGAGTTGGTTTTGCTTTGTTCGGGGGAGGCTGTTCGTTCATGAAAGCTATTCTACGAAAATCCCGGGAAATACGGGGCTTTAACCGAACATAAGAAACATTATCGGACGTTGAATTGACCCGTGTTTTATCGGCCCTGCAGCCAGTCGACCACTTTCGATGAAGATCACATTCTGGATCGTTGCGAACATTGGACGAGACCGATTGTCGTCGTTGGCAACGATCGCCGCAACTCCGCGGCGACATTCCCTAGCTGGAGAAATACCAAAATGAGAAAGCTCGCGACCGTCCGAACCGTTTCTGAAATTCGTCCCATCAAAGGCGCCGACATGATCGTCCTAGCAGTCGTCGATGGATGGAAGTGCGTCGTCAAGAAGGACGAATTCAAACCGGGCGATTCGGCGGTCTACTGCGAGATCGATTCCTTTCTGCCGGTGAAGCCAGAATTCGAATTTCTGCGAAAATCGTCGTTCAAGCGAATGGGCGATCAGGAAGGATTCCGATTACGAACGGTGAAGCTCCGAGGACAGATTTCACAGGGCTTACTGCTGCCACTGTCAGTATTGGATCGACCGGCAGAATCCGGAGAAGACGTTACGCAAGAGCTGGGGATCGAAAAGTACGAACCTCCAACACCAGCTTGTCTTTCTGGCAAGGTTGTCGGTCCGTTCCCAGCGACCGTTCAGAAGACGGACGAAGAACGAATTCAAAACCTCGCCAGCGACTACGATTCGTTTAAAGAACATCTGTTCTACGTAACCGAAAAGTTAGACGGGACATCGTTCACTGCGATCTTCGATGGCGAGTTTTCGGTTTGCGGTCGCAACTGGCAATTGGCTCCTGACGATTCGAACAGCTACTGGCAAATCGCGAATCGGCTCGAACTGGCATCACGCATGCAAGTTCTCGGTCGGCGAATTGCGATTCAAGGTGAACTGATCGGTCCCGGGATTCAAGGAAACCGATACAAATTGAAGCAAGCAGAACTCTACGTTTTCAACGTGTTCGATTTGGATCAGTTTGCGTACGTTGAAAAGGAAGAAGTTGCAACCATTTGTGAGCAACTTAGTTTGCAAATCGTGCCGTTCATTGAGGAAAGATTCATTCCAGAATCGATCGATGAAATTCTCAAGATCGCAGAAGGAAAGAGTGTACTCAATCCACAAACTCAACGTGAGGGACTCGTTTGGGTATCGGGCTCAGGCCAAAAACGAATTTCGTTCAAAACGATCTCGAACAAATTCCTTGCTCGCGGTGGAGACTGACGTCTTTGGCGAACTGCGACTTGCTACGCCTGCGACTTGCTACGCAACGGCAAGTCGCAGACAGCCGAAAAACTTGTATCCCCGCCCTGCCCCAATTCGCTGGTCGCTAAAACAACCAGCTGATCAAGGAATAGATCGTGGCGGAGAAAGACAAAACCAAAAACATCAACATCCCCGCGCAGCTTTCAAAGAATTCAGAAATCGCGTTAAGGATCGCCAAGACGGCAACAATCACAATCATGAATCCGATCATGATTCCTCCCATCGCTCCGGCCAGAACTCCAGCGATTCCCATCCCGACTCCAGATGCGACCTTTGCCCCGACGCTTCGAGTAGGTGGACCAACTTGATGCTGCTGCAACTGTCGATTCAATTCGATTTCACATTGCCAACAAACGACGGTATCGAATTCGTTTTCCGTCTTGCAACGAGGACAGATCCCCAAGTCCTGATTCTTCTTATTCATGGCCGCCTCTCGATCGCTCGTAGCTCACCAACGATTCAACGCCAAACCGGCTGCCGCGGCAAAGCTGCCAACCAATCAAACCCATCACAGCAAGTCCGCCCACCGTTCGCGCGACTTCGAGGAAAGGGAAATTTTGTCCTTGAGTTCGAATCCAGAATTGATCGGTTTGATACACCAATCCCAAGTAACCGCAAATACAAAGCAGAGTCGTCGATGCAATGAGCTTGTTACTGAAGCGTAGAAACGTCGAAGCAGAAATAATGAAAAACGCGATAACCAGTGTGCTTTCTGCTTTTGCACCGGCGGCAGCGATCGTCGTCAGCAACAAAACGTCACAAAACGAAGTCGCATACTTTAGTAGTGGCGGAACCTTTCGTCGCTTCAATGCGACAACAACCAATCCCACAACCAACAGCCAGATGCCGCAAACGCGAGCTGAACTGATCAAGTATTTCGTTTGATCTTCTGTTCGCTCAGAAGCAAAGTACAGACACAGCAGAATTGTAAAAAACAGGACAACGGAGACGACACGAATAAAATTGATCCGCGCAGCTGACTGCACCTCTTGAATACGTTGAAAAGCGGTCCAGTCCGCTTGCTTCGCATCAAATCCCATTTCAAATGCCGTCAGTGTTGAATCAATTCAGTTTCCGATCGGCGACTATCGTAACATGTTTGAGACAGCGATTCTCATTCGATGATTTCGTGGCTCATGAATTCTGGCACAGCTTCGAGCAGCATAATCTCGAAAACCGTTTCCGGAAGCTGCCTGCCACCCCAACCCCAAGCTTGTCGATCGTTGTCATCGTACGGATGACCGAATCCCCAGCCACCAAATTCGAATCGCGTTTCGAAGTCCTGCGGCAATTCCGAATGATAAACGCCCAGATGCATGCCGCCAGAGAATTCGGCACCAGATCCATTCCAACCAAGTCGAGGATCAAAGCCTTCATCGAGCACGTGATTTCCGTCAACGCGAACGATCACGGCTTCTCCTGTAGCATGCCGCATAATACGGACGAAGTTGACAGGATGCTTCACGGACTCAATCGGATCTGCAAAGCTAAATTCACCGTCTCGTGATCGCGTGTTCCAAGTCGATGGATCAGAACCACGGAAGACAACCGTCCCGGGCACTTCACCCGCGCAACCGACACTGATTTCAAATGTCGTGGGCTCGATTACGCGTCCCGCCCAACCCCATTCCTGTCGGTCGTTGTGGTCGTAGCGATGCCCAAAACCCCATCCGCCTTGGCCGAACTTTGTTTCGACTTCCTGAGGAAGTTGCTGAGCGAATGCGCCGATGTGACGACCGCCAAAGAAGACTTCCGAAGAACCGTTCCATCCGTTTTCGGATTGATCACCGTTGGCAAACAGTTGACCTTTTGTCATTGGCAAAACGACTGACTCTCTCGTGTCGGCACGACGAATGCGGAGATAGTTGATGTCGCCGCGAATCGCATCGCAACCTAGCGACGTCTCGACGTTCTCGATTCCATCGCTGCCTCCCCTGCCCCAACCTTCCGGATTGGATCCGCGAAAAATAACTTGCTCCGGATAGGCAACGAGTTTCTCACCGTCGAAAATTCCATCGGCAATTTGCGGTAAAGCAATTCCATGAAGTTCGCCAGTCGCGTGAACGCCGTCGATTTCTGCCGAAGTGTTGATGCCTCGATCCCACGCGTACATGCATCGTCGCCAATCGGCGAAGTCCCCGTCGTCGAACTTTAGTTGCGTCGCGAGCAATGCTTCCTGTTTGTCGTCCAAATTCTTAAGTTGGTCAAACTTGTAGATACCAGCAGCATTCAACCTCGCCGCCGTGTTGGCATCGATGCCCGAAAGGCGCGTCAAGTCGTCGGCGTCCGCAGGAGGCGAAGAGTAGAGAACGCCAAAGTTGTCTTTGAATTCCCGTTTCTCTGCTTCCGAAAGTTTAACGCCAGAAGCAACCGTTCCTGTCACACCAACATTGCTTTGCCATTCGCTGAAGTCAGAATCCTTGAACCCCAACCGAGAGGCAAGCACAGCCTTTTGCTTTCCGTTTAAATTCTTGAGTTGGTCTAACTTGTAGATACCAGCAGCATTCAATCTGGCCGCCGCGTTGGCGTCGATTCCCGAAAGAAGCGTAAGATCGTCGGCGTCTTCGGGACGCGAAGAGTAGAGAGCGCCAAAGTTGCCATTGAAATCCCGTTTCTCTGCCTCCGAAATATTAACGGCCGGAAGTGCAGTTGCCGATACAGCCGTTCTTTGGGCGTAGATATTGCGTTGCCATTCGTTGAAGTCAGCTTCTTTGAAACCCAATTGCGTGGCGAGCACCGTCTTTTGTTTACCGTCAAGATTTTTCAACTGATCAAACTTGTAGATTCCGGCAGCATTTAGTTTCGCCGCTGCCGCTGAATCGATGCCGGACAGCGTCGTCAGATCATCAGAATTTGATGGAGGCGAGGAGTAGAGTGTTCGGAAAGAACGGTCGAAACCCTGCGTGACTTTTTCATTTTGCTCGCTCGTTGGCAGGCCAGTAGAACCGCCCTGCCCTGCCGGAAAAGCGGTATCAGTGACTTTTGAAACTGACGATCCGGTACTCGGAGTTGCAGAACCATTCGTGCCACCGACAGAATGATCGATTTTGGTCGATGCAGCACTGTCGGAATGCGCCGCGACTTCGGACAAATTGTTCTTCCTGTTGAAATGTGGTTCGGGAATCGTTGACGATGCCGAATCGACTTTCGATTTCGTTACTGAAGCTGCCGTTCCCGCCAAGGCTGCTGTTGCGACGGCAGCTGCACCCGCCGTTCCAACTGAAGCAACATTGGTGAGGCTTCCAAGATTGGCAAACGATGCCCGATCCAGTCTTGGCAAACCAACTTTTCGCCCGAGGACTGCAAACTGCCCAGCTGTCATATTTTTCAACTGATCGACTTGGTAGATACCGGCGGCATTCAGACGACCTTGAGCCGCGGAATCGATGCCTTGAATCCGAGTCAAGTCATCGCAACGTGCCGGACGACTGAGGAAGATGTGACCAAATTCCGCTTCCGTTTTTCCAGCTTCTGCACTCTTGGGTTTGTCGTTGCGTCCAATGAAACGCGTTATCAATGCGAGCAACCAACCCAAAACCAAAAGCGTGACCAGAAGAAATGCCAATGGGTAGAGCCAGCGAAGGCTGCTCAGGCCGATTACTTTGCCAGTCGCTGCTTCTGAATTCGAGTCAGATTCATGGGCTTCCTCCTCCGGCAGAGGTGAAACAATTTCTTCCCACGGCTTATTGTAGTTCTCATCTGGCTCCGGCTTCGCATCTTTGTCGGTGTCCGACGTGGCGTCCTCGTCATCAAACGATTCAATGACGATTGCTTCCTGAGCGTCGGCCTTTTCAACGACGGTCGCTTCTTCCTGAGCTGCGCAATTGTTCAGCGGACATAACGAAAAAGCAAAACCGACAGCGATTGCAACAAGGGACAATAGGCGAAGAACGATTCGTGGATTTAGGTACATGAGATTAGCTTGGGTTCAGCTGCGAGACAGGACTGTCGCATTCTTGCAGGGAACCGCGCAGACACAAGTCTTTTGCGCATGACTTCATGCTATGGGCCAATAAAGCAACATAGAAGCCTTTTCACGTACTCGAATTCCGTGGACACGTGGGCCTCGGTTTCGAAGCTGGACAATTTCTGGCGGGCCGGCAGCTTGGCGTTTTTGCAGTTCAGCTTTCGCGCAATATTTTGGAAGTCTTGACCTGCCGATGTCAGGCACAGCCTGACCTACGCGACGCGTTCAGCCGATGTCAGGCACAGCCTGACCTACGCGACGCCGGCGGTTAGCATTTCGCGAACTTTGGTCAAAACCTGTTCCTGAACTTCTTCGAACGAGTCGTTCGCGATGAAGGCTCCGGCTGCAGCGCGATGGCCTCCGCCACCGAATTGCTTGGCAACTTCATTGGCAGGAACATCACACCGACTTCGGAAGCTCATCTTGTAACCGCCATCAACTTGGCCAACCATGATCACCGCAAATACAGTGCCTTCGATCTCAAGAGCAAGATTGATCAAATCTTCGGTGTCAGTTGGGTTGGCGCCGGTTTTCTCGTAGTCGTCCGGCATGATAAACGTGTGTGCCATTCGACCATCGAGTTCCGTTTGAATTCGAGCCAACACAGTGCCGCGAAGTCGCACTCGCCCGGCGGTCTCGCGCTCGTAAAGTTGGCCATAAAGTTTGCTGGGCTTGGCACCGGATTCAACCAATGTGGCCGCGGCCCGAAAGGTTCCCGGGTTCACGCTGCCAAATCGAAACCAACCTGTATCGGTCGCCAACGCCGCAAGAACTGGCTGAGCAATTTCT
>CALLUY010000160.1 GCA_938010615.1 uncultured Pirellulaceae bacterium
TGTCGAAAACGAGTCCCGTCGCATTGTTGCGTGGCACAGCGACGTCTTTCTGAGCATCGAATACTTCGCCATCGACTCGCAGCGTGACATCGACCGTGTGGTCTTCATCGTCGGAGTTGAACAGTCGGGCATAACATTGCAGCTGGCTTTCGTTTTCCAGCGGATCGCTGACAGAAAGTGCGACGATGCCGACATTGTTCGGTGGCGTTGGAGCTCCGATCGGACGGTAGTCTGGAGTCAGGTTTCCGAGAAAGAATTCGGGAACTTCCTTGATTGCTCCGTCACTAAGAATGAACATCCGCGCAGGTTTGCCTTCGGCGACTTGAACGTCACGATTGGAGTCGCGATCGCTGGTTCTTCCCGGGTTCGCCAAGCCCGACGCAGCAGTGAGGGCTTCCATCATGTTGCTACTACGCTGCGTTTGTTCAATGTCGCGAACTTTGCTTTTCAGAGCTGTATGATTTGTGGTGTAAGACTGAACCGTTCGCGAGACATCAGAGAACGCGATCACCATCGCCGAATCTCCGCTCTTCATTTGATCAATGAGCTTGACGGCTTCCTGTTTGGCGACTTCCAAGCGGCTTAGACCTTCGGGGGTGTCAATCGCTGACATGCTGGCCGATTGATCGACAAGGAAAATAAATCGTTCTCCCGCGAGTTCCGTTCCTTTGCAACCGGGACGAAGGCAACTCAATAGCAACAACAACGCCAACAGCAGTTGCAGATACATCAGCAAGTTGTTGCGCAGGCGTTGCCAGAGACTGTTGACGTGCATGTCTTCCAGCGTCTTGGTCCACAGGTAAGTGCTGGGAACTTCGACCGGCGTGCGACGTAGTTTCAGGAAGTACAGCAGGAAAATGATCGGCGGCACGAGCCCCAACAGGATCCATTGCCAGATTGGCAGTGCGTTGTCGATCCAGTTCATTTGACGAGCCCTTGGTGTCGCAGATATCTGGATACGAGCCGGTCAACCGAACGTTCGGTGCTGGTCATCGTATAAACAATTCCACGTTTGGAGCAAAAGTCGCGCGACTGTTCGATGAAGGTTGCAAGCGTTGCGCGGTATTTGTCGATCAAACGTTGGCTCACTGAGATCTCAGCCATGTCACCGTCTTCGCAATCGACCAGTTTTAAGTCGCCAAGTATTTCAGGATCGATTTCTTCCTGAGACAGAACGTGAATCACGTAGACGTCCATGTTTTGAGCGACCAGAAACTTCAATGCTTGCTCGTAGCCGGATTTGTCCATTAGGTCACTGATCAGGACGAGGATTCCTTTGCCTCGATTTCGCATGCAGAAAGATTTGACGGCATCGGTAAGTGAAACATTGGAAGACGCCGGGATCGATTGAACGTAATCACACATTCGGCCCAGCGAACGTTTGCCGCGGAAGACCGGAGCCCCGCTGGTAACGGCTCCATCGAGCGCTTCGATTTTGACTCGGTCGCTGCGACAGAGGCCAATGTAGCCGAGTGCGGCTGCGAGCTGTTTCGCGTACTGCAGTTTCGTTGGCGTTCCGAACTGCATTGAATCACTGACGTCAATCAGCGAGTAGAAATGTAGATCTTCTTCTTCGAGGAACAGCTTCAGCATCAGTTTGTCGAGCCGAGCGTAGAGGTTCCAGTCGATGAAGCGTAGATCGTCGCCGGCCACGTAGTTGCGAAAATCAGCGAACTCAACGGATTGACCTTTCCGCTTACTCCGCCGTTCGCCCTTCATGCGTCCGCGGAAGATCTTTCGGCTGACCAGCTCCATACGCTCGAGTTGAGCCAGCAGCGATGGCGAAAGCAGTGGTTCGTCGTTAACAAGAGTAGCAGTTTGGACCATTGGTTGTTTTTCGGTGTGCGGTGTGCGGTGTGCGGAATTCGTAATTCCTAATTCCTAATTCCTAATTCCTAATTCTACTCATTCTTTTTCCGGAACCGCGTCGAGCATTTCGAGCAAAACTTGATCTGAAGTGACACCTTCGGCTTGTGCTTCGAAGTTTGGAATCACGCGATGGCGAAGTGCCGGCAAGAGCACTCGGCGAACGTCTTCGAAGCTAACGTTGAAGCGACCTTCCAACAGAGCACGAACTTTCGATGCCAGCACGATCGTTTGAGCACCACGTGGGCTCGCACCCCAACGGATGTAGCGATTGGTTACGTCTGCTGCGTGAGGTCCGTCAGCGTGAGTCGCCAACGTCAGTCGGACGATGTAATCGGTGAGGTGATCGGCAATGATGACTTTTCGGATCAACTGTTGTAGCTCCAAAATCTCTTCACCACCCATGATCTTTTCCGGTTCGATCTTTTCGCCCTTGGTGGTTCGATCAAGGATCGTTGAAAGCTGTTCGCGATTCGAATAGCCAACGTTTAGCTTGAATAGAAATCGGTCAAGTTGAGCTTCCGGCAGCGGATAGGTACCTTCCTGCTCGATCGGGTTTTGTGTCGCCAGAACAAAGAACGGTTTCTTTAGCGTGTAGCAGGTTCCCGAAGCGGTGACGGTTCCTTCCTGCATCGTTTCGAGCATCGCTGATTGAGTTTTTGGCGTGGCTCGGTTGATTTCGTCCGCTAGGCAAATCTGCGTGAAGATCGGACCCTTTTGGAATTCGAACGAGCGGCCGCCGTCAGGATTCTCGACCACCATGTTGGTTCCAAGAATGTCGGCAGGCATCAAGTCAGGAGTAAACTGGATTCGGTTGAAGTCCAAGTCCAAGACTTTCGAGAGAGTCGCCACGAGCAAGGTTTTACCCAGACCGGGAGCTCCTTCGAGCAAACAGTGGCCGCCGATCATCATGCAAGTCAGCACGCCGTGCACGATTTCGTCGTGACCAACGATTACTTTGCCAACTTCGTCTTTGACGGCAGTGTAGCGATCACGGAATTTGTTGGCTTGCTGTTCGAAGTGCAATGCGTCATTCATAAGATTTAGTTTCGGTTTTCGGTTTTCGGTGTGTAGTTTGTCGTGGTTGCGGCTTCCAGCCGCAGCATTGAATTTTGGTTTTTATGCGGAGCT
>CALLUY010000161.1 GCA_938010615.1 uncultured Pirellulaceae bacterium
GTGCGTTTGCTGCGATCCCTTCAGGATCGAATCGTGCATTCCTTGAGTACCCCTTATCAATACAAACCCGATGCGCAAGCGAGGGATTTTTCCGAGGATTTCCTGCTCCCTCGCTTGCGCGTCGGGCTTGTATTGGAACGCTTCGCTTTTTTAGGGTTCCGGAGGTAGTCGCTACGCTCGACCTCCGGCTAATGGCTGAAATTCCTTCGGAATAAAAATGTGTGCAACTTCAAAACGCGTAAGCGAGGCACCAGCCGCACCTCGCTCACGCGTCGGGTTGTGATCGGCAGTATCAACTCGCGTAACTCTCCGAGTGGCGGAGTCTTAGCGCAATCCATGCAATTTCCTATTAGGCTCCGACCCTCCCAGAGTGAGGGTAATGTTAGTTTCGACAGCCGCAAAGCAAGCAAGCTTTTACGTTTCCAAACCACGCATTGTGCCAGTACTACCAATAAACTGTTCCGATTCCATTCCCATGTTCTGCATCAAGCTTACGAAGAGGTTCGGAAGTGGATAGTTTCGCTTCTGGTCGAACGCTAAATGCTGACCGTGTTTGAATCCGCCGCCAGCAAACAGAACCGGCATGTTTTTGTTACTGTGATTGGACGCGTTTCCAAGATTACTTGTCAGCATGACGGACGTCTGGTCCAGCAAGCTTTCGCCGTTCTCGTCGATTTCGTTCAATGAGCGCAGGAACTTTCCCCACGATGCAATGATCGTTTGCTCGATGATTGCCAGTTGTTCAAGCTTTTGCTCATCGCGCCCGTGATGGCTGAGCGAGTGATAAGCTTCGCGAACTCCTTCGATTGGAAGCACACCTCCGGATCCGCCAAGATGGTAGACGATGAAGCGACTTGAGTCAGTTTGCAAAGCCAATCGAATCATGTCGGACATCAAAGCTTGTCGGCCGACAAAGTCATTTCGATTTCCGATGTCGACCGGTTTCTTCGCATCAACTTTTGGCTTCGGCTCGTTAGCCCAATCCTGAGATGCGGCCAGTCGTTTCTCCAGATCGCGAACGCTTGAGTAGTAAGCATCCAGTCGCTGTCGGTCGCCCTTCCCAAGTTCCCGTTCGAGGCGTTTGGCATCTTCTTGCACCAAGTCCATGATGCTGCGACCTTCCTGAACACGTTTGGCCTGTCGTTCCCGCTCTCGTTTGGAGTCATTGATGAACAGGCGTTTAAATAATGCCGAAGGAGAATCCTCTGCCGGAATCATCGCTCCATTTTCGGTATAGGAAGGGCTGTTTGATCCGCTGCTGCTTAAGATCAACGAAGGGAATCGCGTTTCGCCACCAAGGTGCTTGGCCAAATGTTGATCGATCGAAATCGAATTGCTCGCCCGTCCCGAGCTGCCAACCGGATTTGCTGTCAGGATACTTGCTTCGGCGCGGTGTCCGCCGCCAACTCCGGGATGGGAGGATCCTGAAATGATGGTGAACTTGTCACGCAAGTCATTGATTGGCTTTAGGTAGCGACTTGGCTTGTAGTTTCTGCCCGCTTCGGTTGGGTTCAGATTCGGGCCATGCAAGCCCAGACCCAGCGTCATGGCAACAAAACGCTTCGGAGCATTTCGTGCGTCCGCACCTTTTGCGTACGACGGCTTCATCGCACCGAGCAACGGGAGAGCGAGTGAAACTCCCGTGCCACGCAAGATAGCGCGACGGTTCATTCTTTTTTGAAAATTGAAATCGACTTTTTTGTTCATGGTGAACTTTCAGATTGGATTTGCATAACTGCAGCCACTTTACTTCGATGAAAACAGCTCACTGGCGACAACTTCTTTCAATAAACTTTTTAGTCCGTAGTTGTTGCCCGCGGTTTTCGCGACGCACACATCGATGTCGTCCCGGTCGGAAAATTGAATCGTGGCACCTGTGCCGTAAGTCATCAATTTCTCGGCAACGTTGATCGCCAATTTCTCTTCGTCCTTCAAAACGATCTTTTTGAACTGTCGAAGGTTCTTGAACGGCTTGCCGTCCGGCATGGCGAAACTGGCATCGACTGCTAGGCCTTGGCGTTTCTTTTTCTTTTTGCCAGTGCCGTAATGAGTTCGCCAACGCCCGGAGGGATCAAAGTTCTCTAACGCAAATCCAGGCGGATCGATCTTCTTGTGGCAAGCGGCGCAATCGCCGTTCTCTTTGTGTTTGGCCAGCATGTCACGAATCGATTTCGCGCCGCGAATGTCCGGCTCGATTGCGGGAACGTTTTCCGGTGGCGGCGGAATGTGCTCACCGAGCAACCGTTCGGAAACCCACACGCCGCGGATTACGGGAGACGTGTTGGAGCCGTTGGCGGTTACTTTCAGCACCGAACCGTGCGTGATCAGCCCGCCACGATGGCTTGCACTGCGGAGAGAGACTTTTTGCAGGTCGTCGCCCGTGACTTTGCCAATTCCATCGCTGCCGATGTCGTAGTAGCGAGCCAACCGACTGTTTAGAAACGTGAAATCTGAGTCGATCAAATGTGAAACGCCAAGATCGTCATCCAGCATCTGTTGCAGGTATTGATGAGTTTCGTCGAGCATCGATTTCTCAACGATTTGATCGAATCCGGGATACGAACGCTTGTCTGGTTCCGTAAAGTCGATCTGATTCATGTCCAGCCATTGGTCAGCGAAGTCTTGGACGAAATTCTTGCCGCGCGGATCCTTGAGCATTCGTTCGACTTGCCGCTTGATGACTTCTGAATTCGAAAGTTCGCCTTTGGAGGCGAGAATCCAAAGCTCTTCATCGAGCATTCGATTCCACAACAGATAACTCATTCGGGACGCGATCGCGAAATCGTCGAGCTTGCCGGGCGTTTCGTGAAAGTAAATGAATCGCGGCGAACAAAGGATCGCACGATAGCCAACGCGAAGTGCACTCACAAAGTCATCCGTCGTCTTCAATCGTTCGCGAGAGATTTTGAGATACGGAGAGATATCATCGTTCTTGATCGGCCTGCGAAAGGCCTTTTTTGCGAACCGGTAAAGCAAATGTTTCAACGCTTTGTCCGGATCTTCAGTTTTGACCGAACCTTGAAACTTTCTGCCGTAAGTGACTCGTTCGTTGGAGAACAGAAGTTTGCGAATCGCGTCATTGTCGACGCCGGGTTCGATCCGTTGAATTTCGAGCCACTTGATGGCGACGCCTGGGACGTTCATTCCACCGCCCTTGCCGGATTCAACTTGGCCGCCGTTGAAAAAGCCCCTCTTTAATGTTGCATCGCCAGGACGAACCTCCACCATGTGACCTTCCACAAGCCAGGCTTCAAAAGTGACTTCCTTTAATTCCGGCCCCGCTTCGAATGCTCCGATCCAGTGCATCAACGGTGCGCTGGCAACGCATCTTCCCGATCGGACAGTACACCAAACGCCCCCATTTTTTTGAGGTGGTTTGAGCCCTTTGGCTTTGATAGTTATTCGATACCAACCATCCTCGGAAACTTCTGTCTGCAGCATTTTTCCGTAGTAGGGTAACTGGCCGTTCCATGTTACCGAGTGCCCATCGATGAGTTCTGGTTCCCGGCAACGTTTTCGTTTGGCCGGGCGAGCAAGTTTGGCGGCCGGAATTTTGCGAGCTCGTGTGTCTCTGCGTGTGAAGGCACGTTTGAATGCGTTGTCCAAAGCATGATCAACGATGTCGACATGCTGTTTCAATTGAAAGTGAGACATCGACTGGCCTTCCGCGACGGTGTTGAATCCACCAGTTCGCGGTTCGTCAGGCATTCGACTGGCCAACGGAATGTTGACACCCAGCAAGTCGTGAAGCGTTCGTTCAAGTTGCAGGTTTGTCAGACGACGAGCTCCAACGCGTCCGATTTCGTTGGCTTGTGTGGTTTGTACGTCGCTGATCCATTTGCCTGTCGCATCGAGAAAATCCTTGCGATCTTTTTTCTCAATGTCACCGTAATCCGCTGGCGGCATTTCGTTATCGTGAACTCGATCAAAAACGCGGCTCCACGTTTGCGAATTCGCCTTCGTCAATTTGTCTGACAGCTCTTCAATGTCCAACCCTGCTTCCGCAGATTTCCCTTGATGGCAATCGTAGCAGTTGCTTTCCAGAAACGACCGAACACTCTCAGGTGCTGGAGAGAGACCAGTAGACTCCTGCCCTGCGATTGGATGCCCGAAAGCAAAAACGAAAGCTACCGAAAGGCACAGGAGAATTGAAGTTGAACAAGGCATAACTTGATAGATCGGCAAATCGCTCTTCCAGACTTTGTCGAATGTGCTTTCATATTCTAGCACCTGACAAATTGGATGATCTGGACGGCCAATTGATTGGCGGAATTGTCGGAAAACGCGATAGAAGCAAAAAATTATTTCTGTATTTACATGCAAGCTCACTCAGTTTCGGTCTCATTGAAGCCAGTTCCGTCGCTTTTCTTGCACCATTTGATGAACTCCTCAACAGAAGTCGATTTCAAGATCGAGTGCACTGATCCATCACAAAGTGCGATACCGACGGTTCCCGGATGCCCGTTGTCGATGTTGAGACTCTCCAATAAATCAATTTCGAGGTCTTGCGGAGAACTCCACGGAACTTGCTGATCCATGCCAACTTCCATGACCAAAACGGTGTTGGAAGTTCCATCAGTGATTGCATCCATGGTGACTCCTGCACCGGGCGAAAGGATACTGTCCTCGCCAATTGGAGCGAGATAATCTGTTTGGCCAGGTCGACCGATTGCAGACGGATTTTGAAACAAGTCCGGCATTTGCTCAAGCAACGTAATGTTGTGCGGACTGTCCCAAGGTTCATCATGATGAAACTGATCGAAGAGATCTTGCTGTTCCAAGTAAGGCAATATCGCAACGCGCCAACTTAGAAGAGGATTCCCGTCACCATCGGTTGTATACGCTGGCGGGAAAGAACCGTTGACTGATTCGTAGTTCAGCATTGCCAACACAAGCTGACGCTGATTATTCATTGATTGTGTTCGCCTCGCAGCTTCGCGAACTTGTTGTACCGCCGGCAACAGCATGCCGACCGCCACTCCCGACACCGCAATCGTTGAAAGCTCCATCGGTGCCGGCGTGTCGTAGCGAGAGATACCGGTGTATCCGCCCGATGCCTTGAACAGCATGCTACGTGTCGGTCGCAGTCCCAACAGTGACTCAATTGGAGGAAAATCTCCAGCGCCAAAATCGAACGCGTCTCTCGCCTCCGCCGGAATGAACGCGAAGGCACCTTGAATCAACGGCACAACCACTTCGATGATTTGATCGAAATCGTAATGTTGCATCATGATCGGACCCTCAAGCCCCATCGCTTTCGATTCAGTCAAAATCTTCGTTGCCAGTTCACTGTCAAGCAACGAATCCTTGTTGCCTTTGGTGTACTTTCTGATGTGAGAACCAATCGCTCGTGAGTTGGACGAGAGATAAAGTTCGCCACCGCTAAGAGCCCAGTAAAAAGAGACGCCATCGTTTTTGACTCCGAAAACCCGCAGTCCATTTTTCTCTTTTTCCGTAAACTCCAATCCTTCTCCGATCGCTAAGCCTTCGATCGTTTCGTTAATCTGATCATACGATTTGCGGAACTTGAGTTCGTCGTTGATCCTGATGATACCAACCTGTTTCGGGGCAATCACCGAACCCGTGTTGTAGTAACGGATCGTCCCTTCAAGGTGGTCGACGAGATCCTTCTTTACGTCCAAACCGGATTGTTCCGTGAATGCCAACATTGCTTCTTCAAGCTTGTCTGGTGGGACCGTTGCTTCGATCAGGCCCATCACGTTTTCGGGAGAAAAACGAATCGCAAGCGCCGCGATTGAGTCAGCAGGAATTTCCTTGAGCTTGCTTTTCTTGATCGCGGGCACGTCGAACACAGAGGTCAGCCCTTCTTTGTCGCATTCGAAATGCATCATCGAAACGTTGCTAACAGAATCCGTTCCCGAGCTAACTGAGAAGGATTTGATCCCTTCCAAAGCTAGTGACTCACTAATGCGTTGAAATTCCGGATCTTCGGTCACCGCGGGAGGAAGCAACTTTATCGATGCGGCAACACTTCCGAAAGCGAACTGGCTTCGCCTCGAAACAGGCAATGCTGCCAACCTTTTTTTGAGCCAATCCGGCGTTTCATTTTCATCGTCGATTCGTTGAGTAATTGTTTCCCACTGCCCATTACCTAACGCCGCAATCAAGTAACCTGAGTGCACGCCAACGACAATTGGGATCGGCGAGTCCGGCATGGTGTAGAGTTTTGTTTCTCCGACAATGTTGGCTTCAACTTCAAGTTCGTCCATCAAGCCATGCATGAATGCTTCGATTGTCTTTTCGTCGTCGCCGAGTCGAACGATGAAAGTTCCGTTTCCAGTTTGCGCTTCGATGCTGACCTTCTCTACGACGAACATTCCGGCCTTACCGAGCATTTTCCAGCCGATGTCTTCCGCAAATTGTGCAGCAGAAGCAGTCCCGTTTTCCTTGGCGACCAATGCGATTGCCCGTCTGAGTTTTCCAAACGATTTCTGCAAACCTGCATCAGCCAGCCACTGTTCGCTTGGGTTACCTTCGGGGTTGAGCGTTCCAGCTTCGTTCCAGATCCAACACGCGATCGGCTCGTCTTCAGGCATCAGTGCCGTGACTTCTTTCCACGCGCGGTTCCCTTTTTCAGGGGCCGGTATTCCGAACATTTGGGCGTCGACCAACGAAGCGAATAGCACTGCAATGGTGAGCGCGATTGCGGAACGAGAAACAATGAAAAGAAAATTGCGTTGCATCGGTGCCTCCAGTTTTTGTGTTCAGCCTTCACGATAGGACAATCTGTTGGAGAACGCAAACATTGGAAATTTGTCTCCGGATTGGTGTTTGGTTGAAACAAAGGTCTTTGTAATCAACAATAGTCCAGTCAGCCCGAGTCTAAACAAAGCCAGACCATGAACTCCACAATCAAAATTTTACTTTGCGTCGCGAGCGTCGTGCTCATTTGCGCCAATTCCTGTATGGCTGAGACAACTCGAATCCTGTTTCTTGCCGGTCCTCGAAGCCACGCGTCTGGAGATCACGAATTCAACGCTGGCTGTTTGCTGTTAGCCAAAGCGCTCAACGAGCAGAGTGGCCTCGACGTCGAAGCGACCGTCATTAAAGGTTGGCCAGAAGACGAATCCGTTTTTGAGAACGTCGATGCGATCATCATCTACTCTGACGCGACCAAGGTCGTCGAAAAAGGTTGGGAGAAAACGGATCAACTGGCGAAGAAAGGCGTTGGCTTGATGTTCATGCACTACGCCGTCCATCCGAGTCCTGAGATGGGAGAGAAATATTTTCGTCCGTGGATTGGTGCGGCGATGGAGACAGGCTATTCCGTGAATCCGCATTGGGTTGCAGACCTTCGCGCCATGCCCGACCACGCGATCTCCAACGGTGTGCCGGATTCGGTCGAAGCTTACGACGAGTTCTACTACTCGATGCGGTTTCAAAAAGATCGCGGTAAGGTGCTCGATCTCGTCACCGCGATGCCAACCAAAAAGCGCATCAAGCGGATCATCAACATGTGGAACAACAACGGCGTGACGGGCATCGACAAAGAACAATCACTGATGTGGGGTATCGAGCGATCTGACGGCGGACGTGGCGTCGGTTTTGTCGGTGGCCACTACCATCGCAACTGGGCCAACGACGGCTTCCGCCAAATTGTCCTCAACGCAATCGTCTGGGTGGCTGGCATGGAAGTGCCGGAAGACGGAGTGAAGTCTGAAGCAGTCACTGAAGATCAGCTAAATGAGAACCTCGACGTTTACGAAGGCAAGGAGAATCCGCGCATCTCGCTTCCCGATATCGAAGAGTTCAAAAAGTTGCCTCCCGCCACATGGATCACCGGCGAAGAACACGCCGCTGCCCAAGAAGCAGCAAAGCAAGAACGCATCCGGAAACGTCGCGAGAAAATGAAAGCGGATGAGAAAATGAAAGCGGCAAAGAAAAGGAAAGCATCCTGATGTCCGACATGGATAGGCAATGAAACGAATTCAACTTGGCAACTTCTTCGTTGTGCTTGCTGTATTGATATTGCTCTGGTTTTTTCCAGCGCAGGTGTCAGCACAAAATCAATCCGCGAAAGCTTCAAGTTCGGATTCGGTGGCCGCAGCAAAGCGCCATCTCGAACTTGCTGGCGCGATACTGGCCGAGTCTTCTGATGGTCGGGTGACCGGGCTTCAAATGCCAGAAAACATGGGTTTAAGAGGGGAATCATTTGCTAATTTGGTTCGACTGAAAGATCTGGAAGACTTGGATCTGAGCGCGATGCATCTGAGTAACGAGCGTGTTGAATTCATTGGTAGCAAGCTGACTGAGCTTCGGACATTGAACCTTTTCGGCAATCCATTGGATTCGATCTCGCTGTCCCACCTCACCGGATTAAAAAAGCTTGAGACTCTGTATTTGTATCGAACGTTCATCGATGACGAAGGGATGAAGTCGATTGCAAAACTCAAAAGTTTGAAACGTCTCAACGTTTTCGACACCTTTCTTACCGATGAAGGGCTGAAGGTTTTGGGCACTTGCAAACAGCTCAATCATCTGTGCATCGGAAACTCAAAGACAGGCAAGTTTCCAAGATCTTTCTTTACACCTGAAGGAATCAAACGTCTGCGTTTGGATTTGCCAAACACCACCATTGTTTATTGGGGCAAAACGAACGACCAAGTCGAACTGCCGAAGCAGGCTCAAAGCACGCTGCGTTCAAACGCAAAGCGAATCAGAAATTTGACGATCAAGCCACCCAAGGTCAAAGAAGCACCCGATCTATCCAAGCGTGAACAAGGTTCCGATTGGCCACGATTCCTCGGGCCAAATGGAGATGGTCGATCTTCAGAAAAAGGCTTGAATACTGATTGGAAGTCAAAGCCACCCAAAATGTTGTGGCACCAAAAGATTGGTCCAGGATTCGCGGCGCCGTCGATTTCTAACGGTCGTTTGATGTTGTACCACCGAGTCCGAAACGCTGATGGGCCAGCCAGATTCAAAGAGCGACTTGCCTGTTTGAATTGTGAAACGGGTGAATCGATTTGGAAGGTTGACTACCCTACCGACTATCAGGATCTCAACGGGTATGGCGATGGACCGCGAAGCACTCCAATCATTGATGAGAATCGCGTCTTTATTTTGAGCCCAGAGGGAATGCTGCGTTGTCTTCAATGTGTTGACGGGAAGCTGCTTTGGGAAGTTGACCTCAAAGCGGATTTCAATTGCGATCTTGTGACCTACGGAGTCGGTACGTCGCCTTTGATCTACGGCAACAGTTTGTTGGTTATCGCCGGCGGTAAGATAAATGAAGGTAGCGAGGCGTGCGTCATCGCATTAGATAAACGATCGGGCGTCTTTCAGTACGGTGTCGGAACCAGCGCTGCCAGTTACGCGACACCAGTCGTGCGTACGATTCGAGGGCGTCAGTATTGTTTCGCTTTCACACGAGACGGGTTGCTTGCTTTCAATCCTGACAATGGCGTCGTAGATTTCAAGTTTCCTTGGAAGTCAAATATCGCAGGTTCAGTCAACGCGGCGACTCCGGTGGTTGTGGATGACGAAGTCCTAATTTCAGAAGCTTACAGCAACGGTGCCGCCAAGGTTAAAGTGACGCCTGACGGAAGTGTTCCTTCGTGGCAAGATTCGAAAAAAGTCCGAGACAAGATTCTTCGGATGCATTGGGCGACTCCCGTTTATCACGACGGTTTTTTGTACGCCTGTAGTGGTCGGCACTCGACGGATGGAATGTTGAAGTGTGTCGACTGGAAGTCTGGCAACACGATGTGGCAGCAAAAGGTTGCCGATCGAACTTCGCTAATGTACTTCGACGGTCATTTGCTAAGCCTTGGTGAAAATGGCGCACTGACACTTATTCGCGCGTCGTCGCAGTCGTATCAGGAACTGGGTCGATTGGACAAAAACAACACAGAGATTCTTCCTTCCTACCCGGCATGGGTGGCTCCGGTTATCGCTCGTGGATTGCTCTACATCCGTGGAAAGCACGAACTCATCTGCTACGATTTGAGCCGATGACCGCGTTCCGGCCGAACTATTTGGCCCCAGCTTTTTGTTTCTTCTTTGACTTCTTAACTTTCTTTTTCTTCTTCGGCTGATGAGCCACTTCGGGCCGTTCAACTTTTTCGTTCGGGCCGCGGAAAACATAGGGCTTCCAAGTTTCTACTGCTTGCTCCCACTGCGTTTGCGAGCGAGTCGGAAACCAAGCAGGCCAACCGTGTTTGAAAAAGTCCGGGTCCAGCTGGTCGCGATTCTTCAACACCCATTGATCGACGCTCAGGTCACCTCGCAGTGATTCTGGAAACTTACCCAAGCCTCGAAACTCGTCGCTGACGCCTTGGTCATGAATGACGTTTTCTCGCCAGTCGTTTAGCGCTGTGAGTAGTTCGGCTTTTTTTGCAGCGTAAGCAGGATCATCCGCCACGTTGTTGACCTCATGCGGATCCTTCTTCAGGTCGAACAATTCGATTTCAGGTTTTTGCGGTGCGAAGAAGGCGGCCTGCGCTGGAGTTAACTCTCCTCGGAGGTGCATCGCGCCCATCTCAGCCAACATTGGATAACATTGTTCTTTGTAGCGGCTGAACTGCAGCCACGGACGCTCTGGCATCAAATTCAGAATCAGCTTGAAGTCCTTGCTGCGAATCGTGCGAATCGAATCGTGAGCATTGTCCATCTTGTCGCGTGCCGCAAAAATGTACTTGCGATTCTTGACTTCGTCCCCCAACAGACTTTTTCCATGCAGCGGTACGGGAGCTTCGATGCCAGCGGCTTCCAATACCGTGGCACAGATGTCGATCGACATCGCTAAATCTTCATTGACCTGCCCTGCTTCGACTTTGCCGGGCCAACGCATGATCATCGGGATCCGAATGCCGCCATCGTACAGAAACTGCTTGCCGCGAATGTGACATCGCCCGTGGTCGCCGATGAAAAAGACGATCGTGTTGTCTGCGAGCCCTTCATCCTCAAGCCGCTTCAACAGTTTTCCAACTTTGCGATCCACCAGTTGCATTTGCTCAAGTCCATTGGCCCAATCGCGACGACAGAATGGTGTGTCTGCGTAGTAAGGCGGAAGCTCAACGTCCTTGATATCGATCGGACGCTCCGGATCGCGATTCCATTTGCGATGAGTTTCCGGAAATGTGATGCGAGCAAAGAACGGCTGTCCTTCTTTTCGCTGTTTCCAGTCGTTGCCCATGAAGAGTTCTTGTCGGGTATCGGGCAGGAAGTTCATATCCAGTTTGTAGGACATCAGCGCCGTAAAGTATCCAGCATCCTGCAGTAGATGCGGAATTGGTCTGATGCCATGCGGCAATGGCTTTTTATCCGTTGTTCGATGCTGATGCGCACCAATGTAGTTTTGGTGAAAGCCCGTCATCATTGCCGATCGCGAAGTTGAACAAACGGGCGATGTTGTGAAAGCCGTTTGGTATCGGACTCCTTCCGCAGCAAGACCATCCACATGCGGTGTGTGAATGCCTTTGGTGCCGTAGCAAGAAAGGTCGGGCGACCAGTCTTCGATCGTGATCCAAAGAATGTTAGGGCGTTCGTCAGGCGTTTCAGCAAGGGCATTGCTGCAACAGATCAACAATGTGAAGGCGATTGCAAGTGACTTAATGATATTCATTTCAAAATCTATCTCAAGGTAGAAGTTTGCTTAGCCACAGATGGACATAGATTTTCACGGATGATTTGCAACAAAAATCTGTGTTCATCTGTGTGGATCTGTGGCTAAGTTTAGTCAATATTTTCCATTCGTTCCGTATGTTTCCAACTTCGACTTGCGAGGTCGAACACGCACACGGTGGTCAGGTTCGCCTGTGATTCGGTCGAACTCATCAGGAGTGCGCCGCGTCGGTAAATAGTCGCCTGTTTTCTCAGACCACTTCTCCAATGCTGCTTGCATTCGATCGCGAACAGGTTGATAGGCAGAGTCGTCGGCGAGATTGTGAAGCTCGCCGGGATCGCGGTGCAAATCGTACAACTCCCATTTGGGGCGTGGCGAAATCAGGCAAGCTCGCTGAGCCGCATTCAGTTTGTTTTCTTTCTCGAGTCGCAACATGTCCTGCCAAGTTAAGGCTCGACCGGCGTCGGCAGAAGGCGTTGCGGCCAAGTCTTCGTAGTCGTTGCGAATCAGTTTGTACTGTTGAGTCATCACGGCGCGGGCTTGATCTTCGTAGTCATGCCAATGGTCTTCAGCGAATGCAAATTCACGATGAGCTTTCGATGGATCGGCGAGCGTTTCTGTGAAGCTGGTACCTTCAGCGGCAATTGATTTCGGATCCAATCCAGCAAGTTTCAGGAACGACGGTGCGATGTCCACTGCGCTAACAAGCGAGTCGGACGTTGAACCTGCTGCAATTTTCGCCGGCCATCGAATCAGCCAAGGAGTTCGAATCCCGCCGTCGTACATCGTTGTCTTGTCACGAGGGAACGGGCGGCCATTGTCGCTGATGAAGAGCACGACCGTATTGTCCGCAACGCCCTGCTCTTCCAGCTTGCCCAGAACTTTTCCAACGTAGTTATCGAGCCGCCCGATTTCGTCGTAGTACATCCTCAAGTCTTTGCGAACATTTGGTGTGTCCGGCATGTGCGGCGGAACGATGACTTGCGAATCCTGGTGAGGCGGGT
>CALLUY010000162.1 GCA_938010615.1 uncultured Pirellulaceae bacterium
GTTTATCCTGCCAAAGAAAAGCCATCTACTCAATACACTGAAATGCCGACTATCATTCGCGACAAAACTCTCGGACAATTCAACTATAAATTCGAACCCGAAACACCCAAGTTATTTTTCACATGATCCTTAGTGGTTTCGAAGTCTACCTCATGTTCATCATGACCAGTGCCACAACGGCAACGCCAATTCCAATCAACGCTCTGCGACTGATCTTCTCCTGCATCCACAACACCGCGACAAACATCGTGAAGATGATTCCTCCGGCGCTCGACACGGGAAAGAAAATGTAGCCTGCCATCGCATCCAATGACTTTAGCGTAAACCACGTTTGGCTACCGTTGGCGACGCCCATTGCGACCCCGACGGCAACTTCCATGGGCAAGATCCTTTTGCGACGCCACAATAGCAGAACGATTGACGGTACCCCGGACGCAACAAAGGCTGCCAGTAAAAACGTCGGCTTCTGGGATGCGACACTCTCATATTTAAATGACTCCTGAGCAATCCGACTTAAACCGCAAAGCAAAAAGAAGCAGCCAAGGATCAACGGCGCTTTCCAAGAAACAGTTTGCTCTTTCACTTTAACTTTCGTTCCCTTTTCAATCGCAGTCGCTTCTCCATCAAGAGCCGTCGCTTGGCGATCCGGCTTGAGTCCAATCAGTATCAAACTAACGAAAGCCAGCGCGATTCCAACTGCTTGAACCCAATGCGGCGTTGATTTCCAAACGAGCGCCGCATAGATGATCGGCATCAGCATCGAAAGCACGCCAACGACCGTCGTGCTTGACGCACCGACGACTCGCACGCACCACGTTACAAAAAAGAAATTGATGAAGTACATCAATCCCATCGAGCCGCCGGCGATGATTGCTTCGCGGTTACCCGTTTGCTGGCCGTCAATCACGAACCAAGGCGCTATGATCAGCGCTGCAACGATGTAGTTGATCGCCCCAGCGGTGATGATGTCTTCCTTGCCACGAACGTGCACCCACTTGATGCAAAGGGTGAAGATCGAAGAAAAAATGACGTAAAAGACGAGGTAAAACAACGAGTGGTCTCCGGTGCCTTTTGTTAATGGCGCTGCGTCGATGGGCGCGGGGTCAGTACGATGGACTGAGCAGTTTAACGCCGATTGCTTCACCGGATAGTCGTCTTTCGATCTGCGAAAGAGCGGACGAGGCACAGTTTCGCGGAGCCAACACAGTTTCGCGGAGCCAACACAGTTCGCGGAGCGAAAGGCGACTATGGATAGCACCACAGCCTCGACGGCAGCATAGGTTTCTTCGGTTGCACCACAGCCCGGCGGGCGACATACGAACTGCCGGTGGTGTAAACCACCGGTCAGCAGGCCACCAACTTTCAAGCCCGGAGGGCGACACACGGTCAAGTGTGTTTGGTTGTTTAAGTTTGTATCGCCCTCTGCCCTCTGGGCTTGAAAGCAATGTGATCCAATTCCGGTGGCTTATGCCACCGGCAGTTCTTGTTTCGCCCTCCGGGCTAAAGCAACCGTGACACAGCCCGCAGAGGCTGTCATTTCAATTCACGCAGAGAAAACATTGTTGCGACGATTGGCCTTACTGGGCGGCAACCGCTTCTTCATTGCCAGAAAAATGCCGGGCCGCATCTGTCTGCACTCTCAGTTTCATCCGGGCCGACCAGCGACCTGTCACATCGCCGCGAATATTCCAGCTTGGCTGAACACAAACGGCTTGATGAACCAGTTCGAAACCCGACTCCGATTGGCTGACGGCTTGAACCGGATAGGCCCACAGCGTCGCGTCGGACTCCGTGGAAAGCGTCGCCTGAAGACCAAGCCACTGATCGGTCAGTGAAATCTCTTTCGCGGCGAGCAGTTCGATTTTCTCGCCCAGTTGGCCAAGCTTATTGCCCTCAACGTCGCTGAAGAAGCGATCATCCTGACCGTCAGGCAAACCAGCCAAATTGAATTCGACCGCAAACCGGAAAGTCCGATCGGCTGGCAAGCCTTCAATCAGATAAGCGATCTCAATTTCATCGCTGCCCTTGGCCAGCGTCAGACCTTTGGTAATCTTCAGCGGAACTCCCCAAGCATTGCCCTCACGAGCCAACATCACCTGGATACGATCCGGACTGCGGCGGATCTTGGCACCGAAATCGCCGTCGGCGAAATCACCGCGTTCCATCGCACGACTTTCCATCAAAGCACCCAGCGTCACGTCGTCATCGTAGAAGTGATCGATCAAGCTGTTCCGCATGCGGCTGTCGTACTGCAAACGCTCGTCGAGACCTTCCTGTTTGAAGACGACCAAATCGTGAATGCTCGCAGCTTCGCCATCGGCCTGCTTTTCACCTTGTTGAACTTTTGCGTGGTAAAATTCGTTGCGGCGTGCAAGCGTCGCACCAAGATTGTGTCCGATCTGCATTAGGTCCAGCTCGTAAAGATGACCTCCGGCGTGCGGTGAAACCCAAGCTGAAATTTGCTCATTGGCGAGTCGAACTTCTGCGCGTCCGTCAAAATTAAAATCGTTTGACTCAGCTTCAACAAAGCTGGTTTCAGGCGTCAAACTTCCACGCAGCAAATTTTCCGCGTAGAGCAAATGTTGGTACACCGCGTTGCGAAGGTGAGGCAAATAAATGCCGCCGAAGGCACCATGCCAATAGCTGCAATTGCACTGCCCCTGATACAAATGATCACGAGCGGCCTCAACCACCGCGTCACTGGTTCCCATTTCAATCGCTTGTTGCAGCAGACCACTGACGTACATCATGCGAGCGTACATCAAGTTCGTTTCTGGATACTTCACCTTGAAGTTCCGCCACATACCACCACTCATAAAACTCTGAATTTGGGTCCAGCGAGGATCACCTTCAAGCTGATGCACCAGTTCATCCTGCTCGACCTGACGCTGGACCGGCAACGCCCATTCGGTCATCTCGCGGTAGCTGCAATCAGGCAAGTAAATTTTTCCAAGTGGTTGTGTTTTCTCAATCGTGTTTGCCAGTGTTGTCGTGCTGAGCCAATCTCGATTGTCGGTTAGAGCCTGGAAGAACTCTTTGAGCCAACCGTCTTCGTAAACGTGTTTCTTCGTGTTGGGCCACGTGCCGAACTTTTCGCCATCGTCACCGAAAACAAGAACTCCGCCCGGTTGCTTCTGCGAAACCTCACGGCAATAGTCGATGACTTCGGTCGGCGAAGAAAACGGAATCAGGTATCGAAGTTTTTCGCTGCCAGGAAAGATTCGCAGGATACGACCTTCGTCTTCGACAACGTAGTCGCCATAGAGTTGATCATTCGTCAGACCAGCACGACGGAAGTGATAGTCATCCAAAACGGAGTAGCGAATTCCAGCGTCCGCAATCGACGACGCGAGATTCGATTCCCAGACTCGCTCTGGAACCCACATGCCGTTGACTTTCGAGCAAACGTGCTTTTCGAGCCACTGCGAAAACTTCTTGATCTGCCCAACGCGATCACAAGTCGGAATCATCGGCAGAATGGCTTCGTAGAACGCACCGCCAACGATTTCAATTCGGCCGGCCTCGACCAATGACGCAACGCGACTGAGGTAGTCCGGGTGTTTCTCCTGCAGCCACTGCATCAACGGTCCGCTGGTGTGCAGTGAAATCGACAAATCCGTGAACGGCTCAAACGTTTCCAGGAACGGCAAGTAGCTATCTTGATAGGCTGCCTCGAACACGCCGTCGAAGTTGCCGACCGGCTGATGATTGTGAAGAACTAGGCAAAGATGGATTTGAGGATCGTTCATTTCGCGTCAAAGTAAACGTGTTGATATCAAATTCGGAAGGTGGCATAGGCCTCTGGCCTGTGATCTGCATGAGTTCGCAATGTCAGATACGCCACCGCTTCTGACTATAATGTTTTATCGGATTTCACAGGTATCTACAGCTCGATAATGCCGGAACAATCAAAAAGAACCTGTTGTGCCCGACCGCGAAGTCTAACTGATCGGCAAGGTTTACAGGTTGCTGTAGCGGGATGTTATGATGATTCCATGAAGCACCATGTTCAAATCGCCACTTTGTTTGCAAGTCTTCTGCTACTTTCGGCTTGCGGATGCATTTCCAAAAAAGAAAACGAAGTCATCGTCTATGCGGCGCTTGATCGCGAATTCAGCGAGCCAATCCTGCGGGACGTCGGTGTCGAGCTAAATCTGAATGTGTTGCCGCGATACGACGTCGAATCCAACAAGACGGTTGGCTTGGCCAACGCGATCATCGCGGAAAAGAGCCGGCCACGCTGCGACATTTTTTGGAACAACGAAATCCTTCACACGTTGCGATTGCAGGAAGCTGGACTTCTGGAAGCTTGGGAATGCGAATCCGCAAAACGATATCCTTCTGAGTTCGTCTCTTCGAATGGGCAGTGGTACGGGTTTGCTGCAAGAGCTCGCGTTTTGATCGTCAACACGGATCTGGTTGCTGAAATCGACCGCCCAACTTCGATCAACGATTTGCTAGACGCAAAGTGGAAAGACAAATGCTGCATTGCCCGACCATTGTTCGGAACATCCGCAACGCATGCCGCCGTGATGTTTGAAAAACTTGGCGTCGAAAGGGCCACCGACTTTTATCGCCAGCTTGCCACAAACGCGACCGTACTCGGCGGCAACAAACAGGTCGCTCAAAAAGTTGCCTCTGGCGAATTTGCATTTGGACTAACCGACACCGATGACGCGATCATCGAAATCGAAAACGCGAATCCGGTGGCAATTGTCTTTCCGGATCAAGGCGAAGGACAATCCGGAACGCTGTTCATTCCTAACACACTCTGCGTCATCAAGAACGGCCCCAACGCGATCCGTGCCAAGCGACTGGTCGAGCGTTTGTTGGCCGCCGACATCGAGACTCGCCTTGCCAACGGCGACAGTGCTCAAATCCCAATCGCCAACGACATCGACGTTCGCAGCCGCGTCGAACCCGAAGCGGAACTCAAGTTCCTGACAGCTGACTTTCCTGCAGCGGCTAAAAAATGGGACTCGGTTGCGCAAAAGCTTTTGGAAATCTTTCCAACCGGTGGATAGCAATCGTAATCTCATTCGTCTCATGACAGTTCGTTTAACGGCAATACCGTTCAATGAAGCCAAAGTCTCGGTGGCATAGGCCTCTGGCCTGTGTTCTGCATGTCCACAAGCCAGAGGCTTATGCCACCGCCCCAATTGCAACGACCCTACTGATTAGCCAAAACGAAGGGTATTGCCGTTAAACGATTGGCCTTACTGTTGCTGCCTAAGTCGCTCTATCGATGCTGCAATCTGTTCCTGATCGGGCCAAGGAAACTTGTCCTGAACGACACCGTTTTTGTCGATCACAAAAACGGGACTCGGTAAATCCGAAAAGATCTTGCGGCTCGCATCGTCCATCGTGTCGACAAGCACATCCATCGGCATTTCGTATTCTTCCTTCATTCGCTTGGCCAACGTAACTCGTTCCTCGAAATTTTCCGGTTGTCGGATATTGCGAAACGCCATCGTGCCGATGTGCGGCTCCTTTTGGTAAATGATCACGATCTCCGTGTCGCCTGATTTTGAAAACTGGTTGTGAAGGCGCCGCAACCCGGCGGCAGCTCTGCGAATCGGCGGTCAGGTGTAACTGCCTTTGATCACCACCACATTCTTACCGAGGTACTCATTCAGACTCGTTGGCTCACCACGCAAAGTCCGCACATGCAACGACGGAGCGCTCTCGCCAACATAGGGTGCCTGCAGCAAAAAAGAATCCGGGTTGTACAAGCCGTAGCCCCGAATTGCCATCTGGGCATCCGCGGCGCTGATCATCAACCCGACTGCCACGATGGCGAAGACACATCGAAAAACGCTCTTCATTTTGTTTGCTCCGTTAAAGTTGCCTCTCGAAGAACACGAAAGCCAATGTCGTCAGTCATGACGGTTTTGCTCTGCCGCATTCGAAAACTGTTTCGCTGATAGATGCCGTCAAGCACAAACGAACCGCCTCGCAACGATTGGTTCATGACTTTACCCGGCGCCGAGGTATCAAACTCATTGCTCATCCACTCAAACACGTTTCCGGTCATGTCGTACAGTCCGTACTCGTTTGGATTGAAGCTACCAACAGCAGCGATGGTTCCGCTTTCCTGATTGGCGCTATGTTGCTGATAGATGTTGCCGTAAGAGTACACAAACGACGACGGACCCCGAGCCGCCTTTTCCCATTCGAACTCGGTCGGTAATCGATACGTGCGGCCGTTGGATTTCGAAAGCCACTGGCAATAGGCTTCTGCGCCGGCGTGGCTGACCATCACGACGGGCAAGTTTGCATCCTCCCTCGAGACGACATATTTGCCACTCGAATCTTGGCCGATGCAACATTTGCGACTTGCTAGGTCGATCCACTCTAACCTTGCGATGTTCGCATTTAAGAACTCGGCGTACTGCTGATTCGTTACCGTTGTCCGGCCAAGCCAAAATGGTTTGAATGTTTGCAAACTGAGTGGTTCATCACGAGCACCAACTCCGATCGTATCGCCGATCAGCGAATATCCTCCCGGTATCCAAGCCCATTCTTTGTTGCTCAAATCGCCGCCACCGATCTTGATTTCCAAAGGTTGATCGGAAACCAATTCAGCCAGCGCCGGCACCGCGTAGCTCACGGAAGTTTCTTCGTCGGTGACGACGTAGATACCCGAAGGGACGACGAATGTCTGAGCCGCAAGTTTGGAATCGATTCGGGCAACTTCAACGCGACCGTTTTTCGTCACGTGGAACAGGTGCCCTTTGTGATGGTATTCGTTGAGAATACGAATAGATGTCTTCTCTGATTCGATCGTCACAACCGTCGGTGCAACGTGCGCCTCGTTAGAAGTTTCGCTGCTTTCGATCGGCGTTAGAAACAGGAAAACCACAACTTGAAGCAGCGAAAGAATGATTGATTTCATGAACTTCACGCAAAAACTGCACTAAAAATTGGTATTCATTGGTGAAGTACCCAAAAGCCCTTTCTGATTCCATCAAAGTTCAAAAATTTTAAAAATCTCTATTCGCCGACCAACGACAGCCAAGGTTGGCATCAAAATCTTCGTCAACTAAATTGGACTAACGTACTCACACTAATAATCCGGACACTTCATGACCATTCTACGATCGTCCCTTCTTCTGCTGGCTGTACTTCTGATCACGGGACAACGTCCTGCCGATGCGGCTGACGATTCGCCAAACCTTGAAATAGAGAGCGGTCAAAAAGTTGCTTTCGTTGGAAACTCGCTGGCCGAGCGAATGAATCTGTTCGGGCATTTCGAAACACGATTGCAGATTCGGTTTGCT
Organism: uncultured Pirellulaceae bacterium; assembly: GCA_938010615.1. Lineage (GTDB taxonomy): Bacteria > Planctomycetota > Planctomycetia > Pirellulales > Pirellulaceae > Mariniblastus. The sequence continues at coordinate 7,281 of CALLUY010000162.1, forward strand.
GAAACAAAACCTGTGTTTCGAAACTTTGGTTGGCCTGCGGACGCCGTTGAGCAACAAGTCCGACCTGGAAACTACACCAAAATCGATGATCCATTTTTGGTCTATTCACCAGAAGTGTTGATCTGTTTCTTTGGCTTCAACGAATCTTTTGCGGGAACTGAGCCCGAACAATTGGCGGCCTTTCGGTCCAACTACGAAAAGTACCTAGCAAGCATCAGCAAAAAAATAACTGACGCCGGCGGAGAGAAACCAACCTTTGCGCTCGTTTCACCGATCGCGTTCGAGTCAAGCGGAAACCAGTTCCAACCCAATGGCGAAACCGAAAACGCAAACTTGGCAGCTTACACCGAAGTCATTCGAGAGTTGGCAGCTGAGCGAAAACTTCCTTTTGTCGATCTGTTCACACCAACGAAAAAGCTCTTCGCGGCAGAAGCGGGAGCACAGTTCACAATCAACGGCTGCCACTTGAATGAAGAAGGTGACGAAGCTGTGGCAAAAATGCTGGATGCTGGCCTGTTCGGCAATGCGGTCTCGGCAGAAGCAGACTTATTCGAAAAAGTCCGCGCCGTCGTCAACGACAAAGCGTGGCTGCATCTTCAGGACTATCGCATGCTAAATGGCTGGTACGTTTACGGCGGGCGACGAACCTGGGATACGGAAACTTTCCCGGGCGAGTTTGTCAAAATTCGGTCGATGGTTTCGATTCGCGATCAATACATCAACGATTTGGTTTTGGGTAAACCGGTTCCACCTCAGCCAGACGATTCGAAGACTGGTGACAACTTCATTCCTGAAACCATGTTCGGTTCCCGAGACGATGACTTCCGCGAATTCCGGGAACCGAAAACGCTTAAGTATCCGACGCCCGAAGAATCGATCGCGCAGATGAAAGTCCCGGACGGTTTCGAAGTCCAGGTCTTTGCCTCCGAAGCCGACTTTCCGGAACTCGCCAATCCAACTCAGATTGCTTTCGACAGCAAAGGGCGGCTTTGGGTTTCCTGCATGATTAACTATCCGCAGTGGTTGCCGAACTCCAGTCGACCGAGCGACAGTCTGCTGATCTTGGAAGACACCGACGGCGATGGCAAAGCGGACAAGTGCACTCCGTTTTACGACAAGCTCATCTGCCCGACCGGTTTCGAGTTCCACAAAGACGGCGTGCTGGTCGTCGACGAGCCACGCATTCTGTTCCTGCAAGACACTGACGGCGATGACAAAGCCGACAAGGTTACTCACATGCTCGACGGAATCGGAACCAGCGACACGCACCACGCGATGGGAGCCTGGGAATGGTCGCCCGGCGGACGGCTTCATATGCTTGAAGGCATCGCGATGGCAACCACGATGGAAACTCCGTGGGGACCGAAACGACATATCGGCGCGTCGGGATGTTATTTCTGGGATCTGGAATCGATGGACATTGGCTACTTCCGTGTTCCAGGAACCTACAACCCGTGGTGCCTCGTTTTTGACAAAGATGGCCACGGCGTTGTCGGCGACGGAACAAACTCAAACCAGTACTGGACGAGTCCGCTTTCTGGCGGACAGCCGAAAACGCGTTCGGGAATGGATCCGATTTTCAACAACCAGGGCATGCGTCCGTCATGCGGGAACGAGTTCCTCGAAACGCGACAGTTCCCGAAGGAATTCCACAACCAGCTGATCTATTCCTGCGTCATCAACATGCACGGCTTCCCGGCTTTCGATGTCGTCGACAGCGATGAAAATGTCACCGGCCTGACGGGAAAACGAATCGACGATTTGATTTCGTCAACCGACATGTTCTTCCGGCCCGTTGATCCAAAAATTGGTCCAGATGGAGCACTCTGGTTCGGCGATTGGTGCAACGCGCTGATCGGGCACATGCAATATTCACAGCGCGATCCAAACCGCGATCATGAGCACGGGCGGATTTACCGGCTGGTTCACAAGGAAACTCCGTTGCTCGAACCGGTAACACAGTTCGGTAAATCGAACGAAGAGCTTTTGACGCAGCTTGTCGCCTTTGAGCCACGAACGCGGTATCGCGCTCGTCGCGAATTGGTTGGGCGCGATCGGGATCAGGTACTGGCCGCCGTCACTCAGTGGGTTGGCTCAAGCGACGATCCGGAAGTGTGGCTGGAAGGTCTTTGGGTTCAGGAAAATCTTCACGGCGTGGATTCATCGCTGGTCGAAAAAATTCTGGCTAAGGGTGACTTCAAGCAGCGATCCGCCGCGATGCACGTTGTTGGTAATGAAATCAAATACATTTCGAACTCTCAGGATCTACTAAGCAAGGGCATCGCTGACTCCAACGGTCGCGTAAGGCTCGAATCAATTCGTGCCGCTAGTCTGAGTCCGACCATTGCAAACGCAAAGATCGCTCTGGCAGCAGTTGCATCGGACACTGACAAGTGGATCGACTACACAATGGAGCACGCGATTCGATCATTCGAGCCCGTGCTGCTTACGGACGAAGGCAGCGCGATGATTGATTCGCTTCCCGAAGAAATTCGCGATCGCGTTCAAATGTCTCAGATGGCTCAAGGACCCGGCGCTCAAGTTTTCAAGCCAATGAAAGTGCTCGCCGACGTCGACGCCAAACAGGAAGACCTCGACCAAGCCCTGTTGGAAGTCGTCGCCGCTCAAAAGGGCAATCGTAAAAACGGAGCCGCCGTTTACAAACGAGTTTGTGCCAACTGTCACAAGAATGGTGACCTCGGTGTCAAATTCGGTCCGGACCTTACAGGACTGGGCGATCGAATGAACAAGGACCACATCATTCGGAACATCCTCTGGCCCAATGAGGAAATCTCCAAAGGCTACGAAACGATCATGGTTGCCGATTCCGATGGCGTCGTTACCAGCGGATTCGTTCTGGAAGAAACGGATGAGAAGGTTGTCCTTGGAATTGCCGATGGCAAGAAGAAAGAGATCCTGAAAGAGGACATCGAAGAACGCAAAGACATGAAGGCCAGCAGCATGCCCGAAGGTTTGACCGAAACGATTTCACCCGGCGAGTTCGTGGACTTGCTGGCGTTCCTGATGGGCGATTGGGTCGCGACGAATCCGAATCTTGATTACCAACTTCAAAGTTTCAACGGGCAGAAAGAGGTCTCTCGCCAGACCCACATTCGCATCCCACAGAGCTTTCCTGCCCAACACAACGTTGAGGCGGAACATTTACTCAGCCACGAAGGCGTCCGCCGTTCCAGTTTCGCATTCCATTCGCCAAACACTCCGATTCAATCGCCAGAAGTGGTAATTCGGTTCAATGAACCAACGATTGTTCGAACAGTGAAGGTGGTTAATCGCAACGACGCATCACTTCATGATCGAGCAGCAGGGCTAACGTTCTGGGTCAGCGCCGACGGTAAGGAGTGGAAAGAAGTTTGGACCGCTCGCAATGCGTATCCCGATTGGCAATTTGGAACCGGCCATGAGGAACCGATCAAGTACGCGAAGTTCCGCCTGAAGGGCAAAGGAATTTTGCACTTGCACAAAGCGTTCTTCTACGGCGAAGTCGTTAAGTAGGTGAACAATTTTTTAGCCACAGATGCACACAGATGCACACAGATTGGCACAGATATGTTGCAACACTACATGAATCTGTGTTTATCTGTGCAAATCTGTGGCCAGAAATTACGCAAGTGCATTGAACTGGCAAGCGATCTTGACCACCTCACCCGTCCGCGAGAACAACAACTGACTGGTTGCTTCGTCGAGCGATGTTTCTGCAAACGAAACTTCTTTGCCATCGGCGAAATGGACCAAGATCAAATCGCTTTCACCCGGCTGATAGATGATCGGCACCTGGAACAGTGTGTACGCGAAGCCCTTTTCTGGAACAGGTTCTGTCTTGAATTCACCTGTGACGTTGCAGTAAGTAAACTCTCCGGCTTCGTCGAGCAGCTCGTCACGGTCGAAAAGATCCAGCCCGAAGCTCAGCGTCGAATTCTTGATCTGCACGCCAAGTTCCGCGAAACGCGAAAGGATATCTTCTTTCACTTGGCCGGTCATTCCTGGCTGCTTCACGCCAGCGTTCTCTGGCGTGTGCGAATACGGATCCGTCGGAAAACCACCGTAGGCAGCCGGATGCTTCTCGGCTCCAACACCTTGTCGGATGGCATCAAAGTGCTTTGCGAGTGAGTCGACGGTTGCCTGATCGCTTCCGTTTTCGATCGACCAAAAGAAGTTTTCTGAAACGGCGAGCACAAGCTTTGAAACCATGTGCCAGTAAATCGAACCGAGCCCTTCATAACCAAAGAACGTTCCCGATCGACCAGTGAACTGACGATGAGCAAAAACATCGTCGAAAGTTGCAATCAATGAATCGCCTTCTGCAGATACAAGATCCGCATACGAATCACTGAGCTTGGCGAACGCCTTTCGAACATCGCCCGAGTTTCGGAAATCACCACGGAAGTGAACATCGCCTTTGATGTCTCGTTTTACGATTTGCTCGTTACCGTCAGTCAACAGTTTTTGAATCAGTTGATTGGATTCGACCGCTTCTTTGCCGATGCAATTCTTGTCCAGAAAACGAGCAAGCTGACGATCGGGATAGAGCAGATAGCTGTTCTGATTTTCGCGATACAATGCGCTGTTTCGAAGTGAATCAAGCAAGCCGACAACTTCGGTTGGCTCAAGTAGTTGAGCACTGAGTACGGCAACCTGGCCTTCACACATCTCATAGAGATATTCGACGTCGGCTTTGTCGCCATTCAAGTCCAGCAAGTTGTACGCATGATAGAGTCCATCTTCGCGGCGGTTGCTGCGAATCGTGGCTTCAATGTGCTTGCGAGCTGTCTCAAACAACGCGATACAATCGGCTTTGGAAACAGACGTTCGCTTTCCGCTTAACGCCGACTCATACAGTCCGCCACGGAACTTGCTACCGGCTTGCGAGAGTGCCGTTACGACTTCGGCGCGACGTGTCGTATCGTAGGCTTGATCCAAGACTCCTTCGTGCTTGGTCAAAACGGCCTGAATATCAGCGAAGAACAGGGCAACTTCTTCGGACACTTCAAACGAGTCGTCGCTCGACTGCTCAATCCAATCTTTCAGGAACATGAACCAGCGGTGCAAGTAACAAGTCGTCACAACCGACATGCCGTTGCCAACCAGTGCGTTGTTGGCGTCGTTCCATTCGGGACGCTGAGTGTTAAGCCAAATTCCTCCGTCGGGAACGAAGTTGGAAAGCTTCGCCAGTGACAAGGTCAGTAGCTTTTCCACCATCGTCACGCGATGGATATTGCCGCTACCATCGTGGAGCAACTTTCCGTCAGCACCGGTTGACGAAACGCGGCTTTCGATTTGTGCGGCGCGTTCGTGATCGTACTCGATCGTGTCGCGAGGATTTTTGCAGATCTCTTCAAACGGCTTGATCGTGTACGGCACATTCGCGTGCGTGAACAAAGCCGAGTTCAACAATCCGTCCAGAGCCTTCGGTTCGAAGCGACGATTCCATTCCAACAGCTTCAACAGATAGATGATCTGGTGATCGCCCCAGTAACCAATGTTCGCCCACGGATCATCGGGCTCTGCCTCTTCCCATTCAAAACCGTCTTTCGTCACGCGATACGCGTTGTAGCCGTCGGCGGTTGTCGCGTTGAGGAACCGACAGATCATCGCCGTCATGAATCGCGGAAACGAAACGCCGAGAGCTTCCCAGTTCTGGAAAATGTCGCGCCAGTTGCCTTGATAGTTCAAGTTCGTGCTACCGTCCTCGGATCGCAGATCGATCGAGAATCGATTCCACGGCCGAGTTGGATCGCCATGTCGACGGCTGAAGGCGAGCGGAAGATACTCCATCGCCAAGCGCGTCAAATGCGGATCGTTCTGGTCGGCGACTTGTGATCGGAGTTCTTCGGCATGCAGAGTCTCGGGCAGCGATGCCAGAAAACTGCTGTGATCGGTCGCAACTTGCTGATTGAAATTAGCGACATGATCGCGAAAGTCAGCAGTTGGAACATCGTAGTTGGCCAGCGGAAGACCGCCACGCATCACGTTAAAGACGGTGTTGGAAAGGTGACGATTGCAACGCCGCTCGTTGGCTCCGAGTTGAAGGCCATCAGAGGACCCAATTATGCGAATGAATTCGCGCTGATTGGCCATGATGTCTTCTTCGATCGCGGATTCGATCTCAGCTTGCGGCGTCGAACCGCGCCATTGGTCAAGTGCGACAATCGCGCTGTGATCCTGGCAAAGTTCAGCCACGACATGCCAACGTTTCGAATCGCCAGCTTTCAAAGTCATCGATTGCTGAGCCAGGTATGCTCCAGCTTTACCGCGAACATCGTCTTCATTCATGGCCGATTGACCGGATCGAAACGCGGATAGTTGATGTGTTGAAATCAGCGTCGCGTCAACTTCAAGTCCGACTTGCCAAGCCGTGGTGGCCTTGAGTCCTTCGCTCGGTTCAGCGCGATCCGACGGGATCGAGCTGAGGTAATAAATGCCGACGTTGTTGCCGACCAGTTCGTTCTTTTTGTACGCATTGGCAAGGTTGCTGTAACGCATCAGGAATTCGCTTTCGGCGCCGAAGGGAACGATGTTCTGAATCCCATCCAGCAGTTCAAAGCTGACTTCCGTGTCACCGATGTTTTCGATGTGGCAGCTACGAACGAAGCCGAACTTTTCGCTAAATGCCCAACGGTATCGGAACAGCAAACCAAGCGACTCGTTGATCTCTTCAAAAATCAGCTTGTTGCCCAGCGGCGTTTTGTACAGATTGCGACGAATCGTAAAATCGCTGTGCGAATC
>CALLUY010000163.1 GCA_938010615.1 uncultured Pirellulaceae bacterium
ATAGACGGTAACGCCAAACGCAAAAATATCGACTCGCTGATCCGTTGACCGACGACGCACAATCTCAGGCGCCATGTACTGTGGCGTTCCTGTTCGGTTTCCGGGCATTCGATACGGAGCCTCGTCGGGAACCGTCAAGCCGAAGTCAATCATTTTCAAATGATCGAGCGGCTCATAACAGATAAAGTTTCGCGGACAGATATCGCGATGGATGTAGCCGTGGTCGTGCACTGCCTGAATCGTTTCCGCCATTTCGCGAATCAAAGTCAGTCGGTTGGGTAGCAACTTTGGGTCTTTTGCACGAATCGCTTGGTCGAGACCGGGACCCTGAATGTATTCCATCAGAATGTACTCAACGCCGGCCGTCGTCATGCCAAATTCATGAGTCTCCACAATCTTTGGATGCTTGATCTGCATCGCGATTTGAGCTTCCTTGGGCTTGTTGAGTCCCTTGAAGCGAGCGTTGAAGTAAGCCGTCTTCTCCGCATCGAGAAACTTGATCCCGTAAAACTTTCCGGTCGCAATTTCCTTGGCGACATGGAACTTGGACATCGTTCCCGTGAAAGCATGGCGATCGAGTTGGAACCGCGCGGAAACGTCCAACGGCCCGGCTTTCTTTTTCTTCTTGCCGTCGCCGTCTTTTTTCTTGAAGAGTTTATCAAACAGGCTCATTGGCAAGTCGTCGTTTCGGCCGAAAGGGTTAATGTGATGTAGCAGCGTCTTACCAAGAAGCTGACCGAGTCTCGGAGAGACTCGTCGACGACTACTTGCCGCAATAGTCAATCGTGCGTGCAATTTCCGATTTAAGTTTGTCGCGTGAGACAATTCGGTCAATGAAACCATGTTCCAGCAAAAACTCACTGGTTTGAAAGCCAGCAGGAAGCTCGACGCGAATCGTTGCTTTGATCGTTCGTGGTCCCGCAAAGCCGATCAGTGCTTTGGGTTCCGCGATCACGACATCCCCCAAGGAAGCAAAACTGGCAGCGACTCCGCCCATCGTTGGGTTCGTCAAAACAGATATAAACAATCCACCCGCATCGTCGTGGCGAGCCAAAGCAGCGGAAATTTTCGCCATCTGCATCAAGGAAAAGATGCCTTCATGCATCCGGGCTCCACCTCCGGAACCGCTGACGATGATCAGCGGCAAACCTTGTTCGGTGGCTCTTTCGGCAAGTCGAGTCAACCGTTCGCCGACGACGGATCCCATCGAGCCCATAATGAATTGCGAATCGGTGATTCCGATCGCGACGCGACGAGCCCGAATCATTCCGGTGCCGGTGAGTGCCGCATCTGAGAGTCCGGTCTTGTTCTGTTCTGCTTTGACGCGTTCAACGTAAGTCCGACTTTTATCCTTGAAGTCAAGCGGATCGCCAGAGATCAAATCCGCGTCCCATTCTTCGAAGGTGCCGCTGTCGAGAATCTGTTCGGTTCGTTGCCGCGCAGAAACGTACATGTGATGTTCGCAAAGATGACAGACACGAAGCTGTTTTTCAATCTTGGATGCGGGAATCGATTCCTTACAGCCGGGGCACTTAATCCATGTGCCTTCTTTGATCGATCTTTTTCGCGTTGGCTCGGTTGGTTGCAAAGTAGACATATATAGTTGGAGGTCGTTTCGCGGTTGTTTCGTTGACGTTTCGACGTCTAGTGCAACGATACAGCTAAGAATTAGGGCTGGCAATTACGTAGCTCGTCTCTCCGAGGCGATTTTCCACGTCTCGGAGAGACGTGCTACTTTGACAAGCAATCCTAAATTTGAGTAGTAACGCTGCGCTGGACCATTTTCGCACAAGAGCAGCCAATCCTTCAACGTCGGATTTTGCAGAACTGGGTATTTCCGAAAGTTTTCGTTGTTTGGTTCCAATTTTTTGGAAGAAGATCGATTCTTACGGAAGGAATGCTGAATAAGCGGGCCGTATCGAGGACGGTTCGGTACCGCAGCAGCGCACAGTCACGCTCGGGAGTTTTCGCGCGAACAGCATTGATTAGTCCAGCAAAGACAAGAACTTATTGGGGACTACTGACATTGCCCAGTCTCGATTGTCATGCGATTCTTCATATCGAACCAATGTTACCATCGTCCGTTTGCTTCCAGGATAAACTGCAAACTCCTTCGGTGTCGGTTCGCCGCTACCTGCAAAACACCAAACAAGTCTTTGCTTGCCATCTGCGTTCGACTCCCATCGATAGATCCCTTTGAGCGTACCAACAAGCGGGAGTTGGTCGATCTGTGGAATGAATGACTCTTTGTAGTGAGCAACTTGTTTTGGCAGCTTCACAGCAATTTCAATTTGCTTAGGAGTGACCGAGGGAGTGATCTTTTTTAACCATGTCGCACCAACTGCGCGGGTCCAAGAAAGTTGTCAGCCGAATTTTGGAATCCCAACATTCCGATCACTGGAAAGAGTGACCACATCGCCGACGCGTCGACCAATTTGTGCACGGGAATGATCGCCATCAATTTCAGCGGAAACGACAATCCATTTGCCTTCCAATTTCGCAAAATCGAATTTTTCTAAGCTTGTCCAGTCTTGGCCGTTGCAGTTGGATGTTTGGAAGCAGGAAACCGTGACAGCCATCAGTAGTGCTATTATTCTCATTTGCATTTCCAGTGCGCGTAAACGATCTGCCAATTTTCTCAGAATTCCGAAAACGTCACAGCGCCAACTTGCATCCTCGTGTGCTTGCGTTTTTGGTTCTCGGTAAACCTAAAATGCAGGTCCAACCTTGGAACTGCGAGCAGTTGCATTTCTTGGTGGGTCGGAAAACAGACTCGTCAATCGATATCGGTGATGATCGGTGCCTCCCAAATTGGAGGACCGTTTTTTAAAACTCATCTTTGCACGCAAAGTCCGGCTTGCGTGCGGTTTTTGAATCGTTAATTCGTTTGCCGCGACCCGGTGACGCTGACGTTATCTCCAATCTGACATCGTTTGGCTGACTCTCACTATCCGGCTATACTGTAGGTAAGGAGACAAACATGAATATTCCAGTTGACCAAATGTCAGTAACCGAAAAGCTCCAAGCCATATCGCTGATTTGGGACAGTCTCGGTGACACGCCCGATCAAATACCAGTTCCCGACTGGCAGCGTGATGAACTCAAAAGACGTGGCGAACTGCTAGATTCAGGTGAATCAACTGTTTCTGACTGGGACGAGGCTGAAAAGCGTTTCGATCAACTCGGAAAATGAAGGTACAGATTTCAGACGACGCTGAATTGGACTTGGCTGACGGGTTTTGGTTTTACGAGAATCAAGACGATGGCCTTGGGTCTGAATTTCGCGACAGCATGAAACGTGACATTCGCTCTCTCGAGGTTCATGGTGGCACACACTCGCGGAAGCACGGCTATTGCCGCAAGGTGTGCAACAAGTTCCCATTCTGCATCTTTTATCGATTAGAATCAGAGTTTCTGCTGACCGTGGTTGCTGTTTTCCATCAAAGGCGTCAGGGCAATGTAGAACCAGCGCGAGTTACCAAAGCGTTTCTAAACAGTTGTCAATTCGTTTTTGTTTTCCATTTGAGTGTTTGCGAAAGTCGAACTCAGCCGCGATCTTGGACATCACCCAAGAGCCTCTTCCAACGACAGCTGTGACTGACCGCCACGCCACGAGGCATCGCCAGCTTGAACGAGGGGTCTGCTTTGTATTCAATAGAAAGTAACCCGCATCGATCGCCGTTTCGTTTTTGCATTCAGTGGATCTGTAGTGCTTGCATTCTCAAGGTAATTCAAGCATTTCCCGATGTCTGCCATCGAACGTTACCCAATCCGTAAACTTCGAACGACCTGCATTGCGATGTTTCGTGTTAAACTAGTGGGCGTTAACGTACTGGAATCAAAAATCCGATCTCAAGTAATAATGCAAAGAGATAGTCAGCTTTTGCAAAACTCATCTGCCCGCGAAAGGAATCCCGGAATGGATGTATCCAACGAACGCGCGACGCGATTGAAGCTCTTGCTCGTGAGCGCTTGCTTTCTGGGCGTTGTCTTTCTTCAGTTCGCAATTCCCGCGCCAACGCCAGCTCAACAGGACACTGCTTCAGTCGCAAAAATTCGCGAAGTCGAATCCAAAGTCAAACAGGTCGTTGCGGCGAACATGGACGCTTGTGTTTCGGTTTCCGACGGCATCGGCGCGGGCAGTGGTGTGACCGTCACCGAAGATGGGCTTGTGCTGACGGCCGGTCACGTGATGGTCGGGCAGGGCGAATACAAAATCTTCTTTCCCGACGGGCGAGTCGCCAGAGCTAGGCCGTTGGGAAAGAATCTTGATGTCGATTCGGGGATGGTTCAAATCATCGATCCGGGACCGTGGCCTTTCGTGAAGATCGGCAAATCACAGTCGCTCAAAAAAGGTGACTGGGTCGTTTCGATGGGGCACTCGGGTGGTTTCGAATTGGGTCGTAATCCTCCAGTGCGGACGGGCCGAGTGCTGGACAGGAACGATCATCAACTTTTGACCGACGCCGTACTGATCGGAGGCGATTCAGGCGGACCACTGTTTGACCTTGATGGAAAGCTCGTCGGAATCCACAGCTCGATCGGTGATTCGGTGGCTGAAAATCGTCACGTGATGACGGAAATTTTTGGCCGCGACTACGATCGTTTAAAACGTGGCGAACAGTGGGGACAGCTTCCGACTTTGGCCAACGAAAACGATGGCTCGAAGCCACCCAAGATGGGAATTCGAGTTGACCTCGAATCGGGCCGCGTCAATTCGGTCACAAAGAATTCGCCAGCGTTTGACGTAGGCATCAAAGCTGGCGACATCGTTCGTGAGTTTGACGGCATAAGACTCGAAAGCGGAAGGCATCTGATTCGGATGATCAAGAAGAAAATATCTGGCGACGTGGTCATGATGAAAATCGATCGCGACGGCCAAATACTTGTCCTCGACATACGACTCAGGTAGCAAGGTAGCAGGATGCGAAACGTGACACATGGAACTGGCAAGATGAACATGAAACATTTGATCTGCGCATTTTTACTTCTGTCGATGCTGCTGCTTGCGCTGCCGGCACAGCAAGCCGAAGCTCAACTTCCTCGCGACGTGCAAGACATGTTTGAGGGAATGCTGGACGACCTCGATGACGATTTGCGAGCCAAGTTCGAACAGGCGATCGAGAACGAAACGGCGACCGTTGAGTTTACTGTCGAAGAATTTTTGCGTTTCCGCGACGATCCAATCAATCCTTTCGAAGGACTAGATCGCATCGACGTAAAAGAAGGCGGCGGCAATATCGCACTCAAGTTCGAACTGCCAAGCATTCGCAATCGGAAAATCCTGCCGTTCGAAAGGCAGGAATTGCAACACCTTGCTGGATTCGATTCCATCGTGAAGCCGTTGATACCAAGCGTCGTCGCGATCATGAGCGACAATCGTCAAATCGCTCTTGGTACGGTCGTCGATGACAATGGCTATATCGTCACGAAGGCTTCTGAGGTCAACCAGCGGAAGTACTTGAAAGTCGTCACCAGCGATGCCAAAGATCACGAAGCGAAAGTCGTTTTTGAAAACGAAGAGAACGACATTGCGATCATCAAAGTCGAATCGACACTTCAGCCAATCAACTGGAATCGTTCAGCAGAAACCTCCGCCGGGCAATTCATTTTGTTGCCGGCGCCAAACGGCAAAGTGTATTCGATGGGCACGTACAGTGTTGCTCCTCGCACAACGAAGACTGGCAAGCAAGCGCGGTTGGGTGTTGATCCCGACGAAGTTCCCGGCGGTGTGATGGTTTCGGAAATCCTTCCTAACACGTCGGCCTATTTGGCTGGATTGATCAACGGCGATATCATTACTTCTATTGATGGTGACCCAATTCGCAGCGTCAGCCAATTGGTGAACGCAATTCGAAAAAATGCTCCGGGCGACACGATTCGAATCGAGTACTTGCGCAACGGAGTCGCCAACACAACGAAAGCGATCCTAGATTCATTCGACATATCGGGTGATCGAGCGAAACGCTACAAGATGATGAGTCGCCTTGGTGCAATTCCCAGCCGTCGAGCAGATAATTTCCCTTCTGTGTTCCAGCATGATGCTCCTCTGTTTCCAGAGCAATGCGGTGGTCCCGTCGTTGATTTGGACGGGAAGATCATCGGCATCAACATCGCTCGTAACGGCCGAGCGGCGACTTATGCGATCCCGCTGGAAAATGTCCAGCGATTGGTCCAAGAGTTTTTGCGTGAAGCGGTCGCGGTACGCGAATAACGCCATCGACTGCATGAAGTTCGTAGCTAATTAGCTAATCAGCGCCGTTACGCATGTGTTACACGCCCTCGAATTCCGTCTCCGCTCATCTTGCGTTGACCGTAGTGTCTGCAAATAATGGTTCGACCTAGAACCCACGGACCAAATACACAATGAGCTACTATCCCGACGACCGCCGAGTCCAACGACGCCAGAGGCGTCGCAGCATGTTTTCTGGCATGAAACTTCGATTGCTGATCGGCGCCGCGATCATCCTGTTTTCGCTGTTTCGGTTTTACAGCAAGGGCCAACCGAATCCTGTCACGGACGAGAACCAACGGGTTGACATGACAATCGACCAAGAGATTCGTATGGGATTGCAGAGTGCTCCCTCCATGGGGCAGCCGTCAAGTGATCGTCGCGCTTCGGCACATGTCGAAGAAGTCGGGAAACGATTGCAAACTCGATTCGAACAGGCCCTTTACTCTCGAAACCCTCCCGTTCAGAACCCGTATGATTTCGACTTCCACCTTTTAGGAGATCGCCAAACGGTGAATGCATTCGCGCTTCCCGGCGGACAAGTTTTTATTACCGAAGCACTTTACAACAAACTCGAAAACGAAGACCAACTTGCGGGAGTGCTAGGCCACGAAATCGGACACGTCATCGAACGTCACGGTTCTGAGCGCATGGCGAAAGGCAACTTAATTCAAGGGCTCGTTGGAGCAGCCGGCGTCGTTGGCGGAAGCACCGGTTCAGCAAGTGCGGCGTCATACGTTGGCAACATAATGCAAATGAAGTACGGCCGAGGTGACGAACTCGAGTCGGACGAATGGGGCATCAAGTTGATGCTACTGGCCGGCTACGATCCGGAAGAGTTGCTCGGCGTGATGGACATTCTGGATGATGCTGGCGGTGGAAGTGGCCCCGAATTCATGAGCACGCATCCGCGTCCAAAAAATCGCAAAGCTTACATTGAAAAGATCTTGGCTGAGTTGCCGCAAGAATTCAAACAACCAATCGGTCAGCAACAACAACCGCAACGGCAACAACAACCGCAACTCGATTTTGATCCTAATCCAAATCTTGACTTGGATAGAAAACGCCCTGGTTTTTGATTCTGCACGTCTCTGCGAACTCCGCGTCTCCGCGTTTCAATTTCGCATCGCATAACTCGAAGATGCGGCAACAATCGCCAAACTAGTCAAAGGCAAAGACCGCGACGGCAATTGGCTGAATCCGCCATCGCCAGCACTGTAGAAATTTCTGCGCTCAAACCTTGAGTGGCATCTACTCGATTGAAAAGTCGTTGGTCGCCCTGTTGACCGCAACGGAATTCACCAAGTCGGCCAACATGTTCTGCAACGTTTCCGATCGCGTGTAGCGTTCAACCGAGTGAAATCGTCCGGCTTCTTCGAAAACATCAATCGATCTGACCGAACAGAGATTGAGCTTACCCGCATTTGCGAGGCCTTCAATCGTCGCCTCTTCGCTCGGACTCTTACGGCGAATGATCGCTTGGGCGGCTCGGATCGCGCGATCTTTGCGATTGGTGAAGACGAAAGTTTTATCGACCGGACAAAGTTCTCCCATGGCCAATCCATGACTGGCGATATAATCCGCGTTGATCGCTGGAGCCACAAAGGCGACTTGATAACGCGATGGACAATGCGACTTCGCATCCAAAAGAGGAGAATCAAAGGCCGACAACGCGACTTGTACGCCCAGACTGTAACCAAACACGATGATGTTGCGGTCGTTGAACTGATTCAGTGTCGCTGCGAAAGTTTCACCCAACATAACAGAACGTTCTGACTTTAGAACGTAGTCAGGATAGAGCCGAACCTTCTCTTGTTCGGACTTCCAAGCCCAAATGACGTATCGAACCGGTCCGTGACAGTGAGCTTTTTTGGCAAACGCATTGCGATAGACCTGAAGTCCACGAGAGATCGCGAACTCCTCATCCGTTTGATTGCCGTGAATGTAGAGCACCGTCGCCAAACCGTCACCGCTATCGTGAGCCGCAACGAGCTCCGAAAGATCGGTTGGAACGAGGTCGCTTTCGACAAGACGACTTACCGACAGCAGACTCAAATCGGTTTCGCCACACAGACATTCGCGAGCATTGATCACCCAGACTTCATCTTGCGGCAGGACGGTGATCCCTTCCATACATCCAAGCACAGATTTCTTTACAGAGACACACTGGGCAGCATTGCAATCAACTTCAATCGCCGAGTCAGACTCAAAAACCTGAACAAAAGAATTGTCTTCCACGACGGTTTCGAACACCGACGCATCTTCCAGCAACCATTCATTTTCCTGCGACGCGACAGGAACTGTGAACATACATGTGATTGAAAATATCAAACACAGGCACCACAGAGGAAATCGATCTGTCATGGCGGTCGTCAAAAAGGCAAAGGGGCAAAACAGGATGATCGCTGAAAATTCGTCACAAGCCGCAGGGTTTAACAGTGTTGTTTTTAGGTCGAATCGAGAGTGCAAAATACTCTTCTAATGTCTATCGGTCAGCCGCAATGCATTTTGAAAATTCTACATACATTTTCTTGCACGGACTTATTGAGCGTGTATGTTTTCGTGCCCCAATCAACGTCGCAATCAGGGTTTGTTTGAAAAGAGTTATCGTTAGAGGTGTCATGCACAGCCCACGAAACTCTTGAACCCAAATTTTTTCACTCTCAAATCAAAAGGCGAAACAATGAAGAGACTGGTAACTTTGGCTGCTTGCCTTGCCATGCTCACGTTCTCCGGATGTGCCAGTGGCATTTGCGGCGGGCTTTTCGGCGGTTCCAATTCTGGCTGCAACAGCCAACCATCGCTATTCAGCGGAGGCGGACTGCTGTCTGACGGACCACTTCGTCAGTTCATGCGTGGCGATGCTTGTGACAGCTGCAACTCGGCCGCTGGGCAAATTATGCCTGGCATGGCAACTGGATCTGCTCCAACTTGCAATGCTTGCGGATCAGTCGTGCCAAACGATCCGTACGCGGTTCCGATGGGAGCACCATTGGCTCAGCCGACGACATCGTACTACCCAAGCGACAGCGGCGTTTCATTGGGCCAGCCAATGATTCACGATGACGTTTCACCAATCGATCCAGGTGCGATCATTGGTTCGCAAGGTGTTTTGGGCGGATTCGACAGCGGTCTTTCAGAGCCACCACGAGGCATCAACTAAATATCTGTAGCGAAGCAAACCTCGCAAAGAGACGGTCGAACCATCCTGATTTCGATCGTCAATCAAAAAGAAGACGGGTAACGACCCCCATCGTTGCCCGTCTTTTTTTGTTCGGCGCAATCCAAACAGCCTACGCAGTCGGAAATTTCTTCTTTTTCAACTCGGGCGAGCCAACGGCGAGCTTAGAATTACGAAAGATACAAAGAGAGGCAGTTTCAAACTGTCGCTACGCTCGCCAGCGCGTGGAGAGCTGCTTTTGTTCCGCGTCTGGCGCAGGCAGCAACATTAAAGTGCGGTTTCATTTTCGAGGACTTATGCATACCAAGTTGATATTCCGAGCGATGTCTGTTGGCTTGATGCTTGTCAGCACCGCCTTGCTGCATTCCCAGGAACCGGAACGAGTTCCCTCTGGCGATCTTTCGGACTTTTTCAATCCGCCTGGGATCAAAACCGAAGGCGTCAACTCGACGACGCGTGCGCTCGGTTCGGGGAAGCTGAAAGATATTCCAAAGTCAGAAACGAAAGTCGACAAGCCCGAACCAAAAACCAAAGCCGTTCCGGAATCTGACAAGATTCCCATGGCGAAAGAAAAAACTTCAACCACCACAAACGAACCGGACTCAACCGTTGACGCAGCGGGACGAGTCAAAATCGAGCCCAAAGAAGTTGGTGAAATCGAAGGCGGAATTTCATTTGGCGATCCATCAGTCGTCAATTGGCGCGTCGGATTCGTGATGGTCACCGGTTCGAGTTCTGTCCGAGATGTCGTTTGTCGAATTCCCGTTCCGACGCAATGGCCAGAACAAACCGTGTCAATTCATGAAGAAGAACTACCCTCTGAAATCACCGACGTCAGCTGGGAAGATCTCGGCAACATTAAGTTTTTGAAGTTGCGCATGCTCAATGTTGCAGCCGGCGAAAAGCTGATTGGCTTGGTCACGTTTCGAGTTTCGACTTCGCAGATCATTGCTCCGAAGAACACGTCGATCTTTCGCATTCCCAAGAAACGAGTCCGCGAGATCAAGTCCTACTTTGGCGACAGCCCGGAGATCAGTCTTCGCGACACGAAAATGAAAAAGCAGGCCAAATTACTTTTTAACAACGGCCAATCCGATTGGGCGAAGATCGAAGGACTTTTCGATTGGGTTCGCGACAACATCGAAGAGCGTGCTGGCGAACGGAAGGGCAGTGTCGATACTTTTCGCGAAAAGTCCGGCACAGGAGAGGATCGAGTCAGCTTGTTCGTCGCGATGTGTCGCATCAACAAAGTCCCAGCACGGATGGTGTTTGTGGACGGATCGCAGTATGCCGAGTTTTACTTGGTCGATCAAAACGAAAAGGGGCATTGGTTCCCGTGCAAAGTAACAGGAATTCGTGAATTTGGTGCAATCGGCGAACCACGTGTGATTTTACAAAAAGGCGACAGCTACAAAGCGCCCGGTGTAAAGAAGAAGTACAAGCTTGTTCCCGAAATAGCGCAGTTCAAAGGCTCTCGCCCAAAGGTCATGAAGTGGGTTCGCGAACCGTTGTCTGCGAAGTAGGAGCGAAAATGTTAGCTAGACGATTTGCATTTCTGTTTGTTTTCATCCTGAGTGTGTTGTTATGGGGCGGCAACTCATTTACGCAGGAGAAAACCGACACGACCACTGAACCGACCGACAAACCTCAACCCTATGAGCATCAATACGATGAAGCAGAAGTCGTTGAATGGGAGTTCGGCATCATGCTCGCTTGTTCAGGTGGCTACGCAAAAACAACTCGCGTCAACGCTCCGCTTCCGATCGCTTGGCCAGAACAGGAAGTTGAACTCTACGAAGAAACGAAGTCCAACAACGTCGGCAAGATCACGATCAAAAAACTCTCTGGCAAAACGGCAAGCATTATGGCTTTCGCCGTTCCGATACTTCGCAACGGCGACTCCGCCGAAGCAATCTTGCGGTATCGCGTCAGACGCCGAAGCACGCTTCGCCCTGCGGACACGAACCAATTCGAATTCGCCAAAAAATTGAACGGCAAACTGAGAGGTTATCTCAAACCGAGCCCGTATATCGATTCACGGAACAAACAGATTCGCGAGATCGGGAAGACAATCTTTGCAGACAACGAAGAACAACCGGCGTGGGACAAAGTCGAAGCCGTCTACAGTTGGGTCCGAGAGAACATTCGATACAAGTTCGATGCTCAACCGCACACCTGTCAAGAAGCTCTTGATACGGGTCATGGAGACTGTGAAGAACTTTCGGCGTTGTTCATCGCGATCCTTCGCTCACGCGGAATTCCAGCTCGCGCCGTTTGGGTGCCGGGACATACGTACCCTGAGTTTTATCTTGAGGACGAAACGGGAAAGGGCCATTGGTTCCCATGCCAGATCGCGGGCTCGAGTCACGAGTTTGGATCGATGCGTGAGGATCGACCGATTCTGCAAAAGGGAGATCGATTCAAGACTCCGGTCAGTCGAAAGACAACTCGATACGTGGAAGCTGGACTTGAATCGGCCGACAAAACGGGAGTGCTTAAAGTCGAACATCTGATGCGCCGAGTCAAAGACAACTAATTCCGTCGGCGACGAACAGA
This sequence comes from uncultured Pirellulaceae bacterium, assembly GCA_938010615.1. Lineage (GTDB taxonomy): Bacteria > Planctomycetota > Planctomycetia > Pirellulales > Pirellulaceae > Mariniblastus. Next base: position 11,970 of record CALLUY010000163.1, read on the forward strand.
TTCATTTCTGTTAGACTTAGGCGATGTCATCCGCCAAACCAAAATCTTCACGAACGCGATCGACAACTTTTACGATCCGTTCCATCTTTGTCATCACGACCGTTTTTGCAGCGGGCGCCGTGAGCATGGGTTATCTTTTTCGCGCGGCCAATGGAAAGTCTGAAGAGATCGGACCTTTCGTGATCATCACGATGGTCATGCCGCTGGCCTTGATGGTCACGATGAGCTGGACGTTTCGAATCGTGAAGTGGTTCGAGAAGCGTAAGAAGTAGTTCGTCTCTCCGAGACGATTTTCTAAGTAGCTCGCCTCTCCGAGACGATTTTCTAAGTAGCTCGCCTCTCCGAGGCGATTTTCTAAACGATTTTCAACGTCTCGGAGAGACGAGCTACTTTGATTAACGCTGCCTTTTCCTAACCAAAGCGCCTTTTCTCAGCAACTTCACGAATTTCCCGTGACACTTCAAATCTAAATCGGCCCGGAACGAATCTTCGAACTCAGCACCATTGGTTGCTGCGTGATTCGACTACAATGTAACCATCTTCGGTTCCAAAGGCCTTGATGACTCATGAGTGACAGCTCCTATCCAACGCTTGGTTTACTCCAACAAGCCCGCAACGGCGACGGCGGAAGTTTGGGAGTCTTGCTGCGGAAATACTTTCGGTACCTGAATAGCCTTTCGCACGGCCACCTCGATGACCGCATCGAAATCCGAGTCAGCGCGTCCGACATCGTTCAGGAAACTCTGCTGGAAGCACATCGGGACTTCAGTAAATTCTCCGGCACATCGATCGAAGAGTTTACTGGTTGGTTGCGGCGAATCCTCTTTAACAATTTGGCCACCGCCATCGAGAAACATGTGCTTGCCGACAAACGAGATGTTCGCAAACAGCGATCACTCGACCAGGCAGTCGGTGATGCCGATCATTCCAAAGCTCGGCTGGCTCGCTATCTCCAGCAAGACGTAACTTCTCCCAGCACTCCAATGCAGCGAGACGAATCGCTCGATCAACTTTCATTCGCCATCAATCAGCTTCCGCCGGAATATCAACAAGTCATCCGTATGCGGCACTTCGACGATCTGTCGTTTTCTCAAATCGCTGAAAAGCTTGATCGCAATTCCGGCGCAGTACGAATGATGTGGGTCCGAGCCGTTGAGAAACTCAGGTTGGGAATGAGTCGACTGGAGGATCGTGACGATGATTGAAAACGGTGATGGCAGCTTGAACGACACCCGTTCGTTCGACCCCCACAACATTCAAGATGACAGTTTTGGAATGCCATTCGCAGACCGTGAACTTGCCGACGTTTTCGATCGCTATTCGAACGCGTTGGATTCTGGCGACAACGAACAAGCCGAAAAGATCCTCGCTGCGTACCCAGAAATTGGTGAAGAGTTCAAGATTCCATTGCGTGGCTTGTATCTTTTGGGCTGCGAAGCACGACAACAGAAAGCGAACTCCGATCGCAATCTTGAATCAGAAACGCGACAACTGGGAGACTTTGAACTCGGGCCGGAACTTGGACGTGGCGGCATGGGCATCGTCTACGCGGCCAGACAAATTTCCTTGCAGCGCGATGTCGCTCTAAAAATCTTGCCGTTCACCGCCGTGCTCGACCCGCGACAAGTTTCCCGCTTCCAAAATGAAGCTCAAGCTGCCGCGTCACTTCATCATCCAAACATTGTTCCGGTTTACGGCGTCGGATGCGAACGAGGCGTGCACTACTACAGCATGCAGTTGATCAAAGGCCAAACGATCGCTCAACTGATCAAGCAATTGCGGGAAACTCGCGAAGGTAAAGAATCAGAAAAGAACGCTGAAACCGTTGAGGCGAATGAGAATCTGTCGACGCTCAGCACCGTCGCCTCGATTCACTCCCGCAATTACGTGCGGAACGTCGTCCAGGTTGGAACCAAAGTCGCTCAAGCCATTCACTACGCTCACGAACACGGAATCATCCATCGCGACATCAAGCCATCGAATCTTTTGCTGGATCAAAACGGAACGCCTTGGGTTGCCGACTTTGGGTTGGCTCGCGGTCGCGGAACGTCAAACCTTACTTCAGCTGGTGATCAACTGGGAACGCTACGTTACATGAGCCCCGAACAGGCTGCCGGGCGAAACCATCAAGTCGACTTTCGCACCGACGTGTATTCATTGGGCGTCACGCTGTATGAGCTGCTGACGCTGCGACCTGCCTTCGCGGAACAAGATCGCATGAAGCTGCTTTCTGCGATCCAGTCAGAACAGCCGAAGCCAATGCGAACGATCAATTCGTCGATTCCATTTGACCTCGAAACCATCATCAACAAAGCAACTGATAAAAATCCGTTGCAACGCTACGACAGCGCAGCTGAAATGGCAGCTGACTTGGATCGTTTTCTTGCTGGCCGCGAGATTCGAGCCAGAAGAAAGTCCACCAGTGAACGAGTCTTCGATTCAATTGCCAAGAACAAACGAATGGCAATTCTGATTGCGTCATGCTTACTTTTCGCAGCCGTCGGAGCGACCACGATCGCGTCCGTTTTCTATAGCCAACGCGAACGCGAACAAGTCGCCGCGCAGGAAGCCCGGTTCTACTTACAGCAAGCTCACAAAGCTGTCGATCGACTCGGATCGAAAATGTCGGATCGACTTTTGGCAGTCCCGGACACCAAAACCATTCGGTCTGGTTTGCTGTCCGAATCGATTGGCTACTATCGTGACTTCATTGCCTATGCATCAAAGCACAATGGTCTGGAATTCGAAGCAGCCCAAGCCCACGCTCACCTTGCAGCTCTACACGAGCGCGCCGGCGACGACGATCAAGCTCGCGACCACTACCAAACTGGAATCGAACAGTTTGGATTGATTTCACAGGAAGATGCACGACTCGAAGAAGCAATCTGCATCAGCAAACTCGCCCTGCTGCAACATCGGCAAGGCGAATTGGCGCAGGCGTCTCTAAGCTTCGAAACGGCGATCGCGAAGTTCGAACCGTTGGGCGATCTGGATTCTGCCGCGATCCCTCGCGCATCAAACTTGGCGAACGCCGCGATGTTGAATCAAGCTCTGGGAAGAGAAGACTTGGCTTGTGAACATTTTGAAACAGCCCTTTCTCTGCTGCCTGATGAGTCCGAGGACGATGAGCTACTCGCCACGAAAAACAAAGTCACCAATAGTTATGTGGGGTTGTTGAGCCAAACAGATCCGCAACGAGCCATCAAATTCTTGAGACGCTCAATCGAATCGTTGCAGACATCCAACGTTCGCTTGATAGAGCAGGGCAACTCCAAAGCGATTGTCGATGAAAACATGGCTCACGTCGCAGACATGCAAAACAATCTCGCTATCCTGATCTCCAGAAATGGAGAACTTGACGAGGCCGAACAGCTTGCTCAACATGCGATCGATTTCTGGAAAAACCCAAAAACTGACAAAAATGGCAGACAAAACCCAGAAGAACGACTCGCGACGGCATTCAACACGATGGGCGAAATCCACTGGATGTCAAAGTTAGACGGGGCCGGCGAAGATTCGTTCTCGAAGGCAGAATCTCTGTTCCGAGTGGCACTTAAGCAGAATCGAGGTCGCCCTGAAACCAGCAGCCGTCTCGCTGGCGTGCTACACAATCGAAGCTTGATCGCATTTCAAATGGGAAATGCGACGCTGGCAATTGAGAGAATTGAAGCAGCAATTGAGCTACAATCAGTTGCCGTCGACGCTGCTCCTGTCAGCAAGCGGTATCGACAGCTGTTAAAATCGCACCGCGAGGCAGCATCCGCAATCAGAAAATCGTCTACTTCCGTTACGGCAATATCTGAGGACCTTCAATGAAACGCCGGACCAACCGAAAAACGAGAAGGCAACGCAAACGTTCCAGCGAACTAAAGTTCTCAATCGTGAGACTCGAATCAAGACAAATGCTCGCAGGAGACCTTGTCGCCGCTCCGTCCAATTTTGCCATATCACTTAGTGAAGAAGTTCGATCGACACCGGTCGAAGTTGTCGCTGACGAATTATGCGTTGAAGAAAAATCGAAAACAAAAGATTCGGCAACTTGCGAACAAAGAAATGGCAACCTGCGACTTGCTATCGGGAACCGTTTGCTCTTCACCCAATCCGCTGGATATTCGTTTGACACGGATTCTGAATTTTATGGTGGCGGCACGACAGGCGATTCCACGAGTGACGGCAACTTAACCACCGACAACGACGCCTTCAACAGCATAGAAGAAACGATTCCGATCCCCGTCACGGAGCCAACTCCGATTTCCTCGCCCGCTGAAGAACTGCCAATCGTAACACCTGAAAAAGGCACTTACTACAAATCAATTCTTCGGGAAGAATCAGCCAGCGATCGAACCGAAGATCTGGGCGTGAAATCTCGCTCGCATGATTCTCGAATTGACATGCTTGGTGAACAACAAATGTTTGCCCTCATTCCACCGTCGGTTGCGACCTCCGAAACATTTGGCATCCTCGCGAAACCAACTTTTGGCCCTCACGCATCGCACAACTCTGTCGCACAATCGTTGCAACAAATCGATACAGCCTTCTCATCTCTCGACCATCGCTTCAAACATCGCTATTTGGAGAATTCGTCGCTGTACGAACAACGCCAAAGTAACGAAACAGTCCAGAGTGATTTTTCTCTGGACTTCTTCTCAGATCGCGTTCGCGAATTCGGCGCATCATTCGAAAGCTCTGACGATTCGACTGATGCTCGCGTCGAGCGTTCCGACTTTGAGCGGGAACTTGATTCTTCCTTTACGTTTTTCGAAACCGCTGATTCGCCAGCAGATGATGAAGTAGAAGTTATCGACGTGAAAGAGCAACCGCCGCTCAGACCCGCCGAATCGAAAGAGGACTCCGCGGCGGATCAGTCTCTGAGCCGCAAAGTGCAAATGGTCGAGTCAGCGATCCTCTTGATCGGACTCCGTGGTTCCCGAATTGGTCGAAACGACAACGAAGTCGAAAACGATTTGCATTGAATCGGTTGCGCGCCCGGAAATCAAACTCCTTCTACAGAGAGACATAGAGACCATCAATTAGAGACCATTGATTCGGTCGTTCCAAAAGGCACAATCGCTTTGGGTTTGTGTAGAATGAAGCTGGCGTGAACTTTCGCTGCTGCTTTATATTTTGGACAATGAATGTTCTCCAACCCCGCAAAAATGGTCGCCCTGATTCGCATGTCACTGCGATCGTTGATGCTGCATAAATTGCGATCGTTGCTGACGATCCTCGGGTTGGTTGTCGGTGTCGCATCGGTCGTGATCATGTTGGCCGTCGCCGAAGGGGCAGGGCAGGAAGCTCAGCGAAACATCGAAGCACTCGGAATCCGCAACGTAATTGTCCGCAGCGTAAAACCTTCTGGAGGCGAACAGGAGAAAGAACGTAACGGAGTCTACTCCTACGGCTTGACGTATCTCGACATGCGTCGACTGAACGAGACGTTGTCTATGGTCGACCGGATCGCACCGCTACGAGAATTTCGCTACGAGGCTCGCTATTTGGATCGATCCCTCGAAGCGAGGCTCGTCGGCATCGAACCGGACTACCAAGAAGCCAATAATTTGGAAATGATGATCGGCCGATTCATCGATTCAAATGACTCCAACAATCAAGCGAATGTTTGTGTTTTGGGAGCCGAAGTCGCAGAGAAGCTTTTTGTCTACGATTCTCCGATCGGGAAAACGGTTCAGATTGCAAACAAACAAATGTTTCGCGTTGTCGGTGTGACGAAAGAAAAACTCTCCTCCGCTGGCATCGGCTCAAGCCTTTCAGCTCAGGACTACAATCGCGATGTCTACATTCCCCTGTCGACAGATCGAAACCGAATGGGTGAACTGTTGGTCTATCAACAACAGGGAACTGAATCGTATGAGCGTTTGGAGCTAAGCCAGTTGACGCTGCAGGTCACAGAAACCAACCTCGTGAAAGCAGCCGCCAGCGCTGCCGAAAGCCTGTTAGGCAGCACGCATTCGAAAAAAGATTTCGAGGTGACGATTCCTCTGGACTTACTTGAACAGGTGAAAGCTCAGCAACGGATTTTCAACTTTATTTTGGGCAGTATTGCCGCAATTAGTTTGCTGGTCGGAGGAATCGGGATCATGAACATCATGCTGGCCACGGTCAGCGAACGCACCGGAGAGATTGGAATCCGCCGTGCGTTGGGAGCAACCAAAGGAGACATCACGATGCAGTTTCTTGTGGAGACAACCGTGCTGGCAACTTCCGGTGCGTTTTTAGGTGCGTTGGTTGGCATTGTTGTTCCGCCGCTACTCAGTTTTTTCACCGGAAGAGAAACGGCTCTGACTTGGTGGGGCCCGATGATCGCCGTCCTTGTGGCGATGAGCACCGGATTGATCTTCGGCATTTACCCTGCTCGTCGTGCCGCCATGCTCGATCCGATCGAAGCTCTAAGGCGGCTTTAAATCGATACGCAAATACAAGCCCGAAGCGCAATGGGAAATTGCATGGTTTGGTTTGTCCGCGCAAATCCTAACCCGACGCGTAAGCGAGGTAACAGCCGCACCTCGCTCACGCGTTTTGAAGTTGCAGTGTTTACGTTTAGGGGCAAAGCCCCATTCATTGTCTAGCCCAGCCTATCGGGCCCGATGGGCTGGGACTTACATTCACCCGATTATTTAGGGCCAAAGGTCCGGCCAGTTGCTTCAGTTAGGCAGCACTCGCGCAGCAACTGGACGGACTTTCAGCCCTTGTGTTAATCTTGATTGAAAACCCAGCCCGATGGGCTGGGCTAGGTAAATTGCTGGGCCGTTGGCCCGAATCGGTCTTTCCCGAAAAAGACTATTTCGCATCAAACCGGCAACTCGTGTTATTATGTCAGCATGTTTGAACGTAAGTCACTAAAACTCCCGATCACACTCGGCGTTACCATGATCGTGGTGACGATCGTGCTGTTGGTTGGTTGGATTCTGATCAATGTCTTCGCCGTTGAGGGATCCAGTGATCCGGGCGTTTACTGGACGCTGCTGTCCGTTGGTACGGTTCTGTTCGCAGGCGTCATTGCAGGTTCAGCCGTCTACCTGACGTTTGCCATCAAAGCCGTCAACCTCACCCGTCGGCAATCAAACTTCATCGATAGCGTCACGCACGAACTGAAATCTCCGATCGCGTCCCTGAAGCTGTATCTACAAACGCTCAACATGCGAGAAGTCAGCGAAGACGAGCGACGAAAGTTTCTTGAATTCATGATGGACGATGTCGAGCGACTCGATTCCTTGATCAACCACGTGCTCGACGCAGGCTACACCGCTCAGAGTAACAAGCTCGAACTTTTGGAAGCGATCGATCTCGGAAACTTGCTGCGACAATGTGCCCGTCTGGTCGCGGCAAGATACCGAATCCCCGAAGACACCATTCAATTAGACCTTGAACCATGTGAAATTCGCGGCGAGAGAATTGACCTTGTCATGATCTTTCGTAACTTGATCGACAATGCAGTCAAGTATGCGGGTGATCCGGCGATCGTTTCTGTCAAGCTTCGCGTCAGCAACAATTTTGGCATTATCACGATTGCGGACAACGGACCTGGCATCCCTGCGGAACTTCGCTCGAAAGTTTACGCTCGGTTCGTTCGACTGGGCGATGAACTCCAACGGGAAAAACCCGGCACCGGTTTGGGCTTGCACATCGTCAACACGCTCTTGAAACGTGCTCGCGGGAAAATTAAAATCTCAGACAACACGCAGGAGGATTCCGGTACCGTATTTGAAGTAAAACTTCCGGGAGCGTACCGTCCGTCGGGCAAAACATCCGTCAACAAAGATTCGAAAGCCGCGACAGCATAAAAGTATGAGCGAAAGCCCACACATTCTGGTCGTTGATGACGAAGAGCATCTCGCCATCGGAATCAAGTTCAACCTCGAAGCAGAAGGCTTCAAAGTTTCGACCGCCAGCAACGGCCCGGAGGCATTGGGGCTTCTCGATTCCGTTGAACAGCCCGTCGATTTGATCGTGCTGGACATCATGATGCCAGGCATGAGCGGCTATGAAGTTTGCGAACAGCTTCGCGCTTCCGGGAAATTTATGCCGGTCTTGATGCTCAGCGCTCGCACACTGTCAGAAGACAAGACTCGTGGATTCGAAGTCGGTGCGAATCAGTATTTGGTGAAGCCTTTTGAATTAGAAGAGCTTCTCGCCCGCATCAAGAATTTGCTGTCTCAACATCGACAGCAAGTCGACGTAATAAAACCCGAACTTACCGAATTCGAATTCGGCGACGCGAAGATTAATTTCAAAACGCACGAAGCTCATTTCGATGGCGATTCGGTGAAACTAACTCAACTTCAACTCAAGATGTTGAAGTACTTTTTCGAACACGAAGGCGAAGTCATTCCTCGCAGCGAAATCCTCGAGCAAGTCTGGGAGCTTCCCGGCCACGTCAACACCCGCGCGCCCGATCAAGTATTGCGTCAGCTCCGCAAAGCCTTCGAACCTGACCCTGCGAATCCGGTTTACTTTTTGACGATCCGCGATGCTGGATACCGGTTTGTAAAAGGTGATTGAGTGCATTTATTGCTTCAAGGATTAGCTAAAACTGCTTCGATCACATCGCTTGGTTTGATTTACGAGATCGCCACGCAAAACCGCTTCGGTGTAAATCACCGAAGCAGTTTGAGACAATTGGACTTGGCACTATTTTCAGTCCTTGTGTCCCTGTTTTCGATCCGTGCCGCAGGCTTAATTCAGGTTTCAATGCTACGAAACCTTATTCAGTAAATCACTGAGAAAAATTGTCATTATTCATTTGAGTTTTTTCTTGCAATTGAAAATTTGATTCGTTAGAAAGTCAGACATGTCGATCAGTGATGGCTGGGGATCGAATTGAGAACGCACACATTGAGGAAACGATGGATAACAGATTAGAACGGGTGTAGTCTCGTCGGGGCGCAATTTGTCGGGAGATTGAGTGCTTTTTGATAGGCGATTTTTGTTGACATCAAACTGGTATTTCAAAGAAAGGGCGTTCCGCGTCACACTGGTGTTGCAAAACAAAAAACGCAACAA
>CALLUY010000164.1 GCA_938010615.1 uncultured Pirellulaceae bacterium
AACCGATCTCGCCGACGATCTGCCGACCGGATTCCTCGAGTCGCAATGGCCGCTGATTCAGCAAGCTGGTTCGCGAATTGCGGATGAGATCGATATCAAAAGCGAGGGACTCAGCGGCAGTCTCCGAAAACAGTCTCTCGCCATGAGTCATTTTTTTCGAAGCGGATCACCTTTCGAGAGAGCCGTCTATCAACCGTGCGTTCTGGCGGTTGCCAATCCATTGGCTCGATTGGCAAACGGAAACGAAATCTCACAGAGCCACATCGCCACCGCCTCTCATTTGGGATTTTGCACGCTATCGAGGCATGGCTCGAACCAACGAAGCCTGTTTCGAATTTTCCTCTACCCGATCATGTTGATATTGTTCGGAATCCTTGGAGCTGTCTTCATTTCCTTTTTTATATTGCCGACGTTCGAGCAAATGTATACCGAATTTGGAATCGCTCTGCCTAGCATGTCAAGAATGTTCCTCTATTTGGGATACCTCGTTCGAACCTATGTGGTCTCGATTATGATCGTCGTGTTGGGGTTGCCGTTGTTGACTTGGCTAATGAATTGGATCGGTCACGAGAAACGCGACCCTGGCTTGAGTCGCATCGACGTCTTGCTTTCACGACAACGCCCAACCGTGTCTCGATGGTTACTTCATACATCGCTGCTAATCGAAGCAGGACTGTCAAATGAGGATGCCCTGCAAACGGCTGCGTCGACGTCCGGGAAACGGTGGCTCACACGACTCGCCGCAATTCGGAAGCATCGGCTCGAAAGCAATCAGCCAATTCAAGACAACCGATTCTTCAATCGCGACAAACTTGGTATGGCCGACACAGCTTTCGCGATGCCGCGATCCCGTGGCCAAGTCACACTGCTGCAACAAGTCGCCACCTGGTATCGAGATACTTCCTCTGGAATTATCGAATGGTTCGCTCAGCTGCTGACGCCGTTGCTGCTCGGGTTCATTTTGATCACAATCTTTTTGCTGATCATCAGTCTGTTCTTCCCGATGTTCGCAATTGTCAGCGGCCTCACCGGCGGCGGGGCTCCGGGAGGATTCTTTTAATGGCAACGATCTCCGATCCACTTAACGAATCAATGACTCGCCAGCGCATGATCTCCGATCAGTCGGCTCGCGAGCTTGCTCCATTGATGACGCCGAATCAAAGAGCACTCGTTAGCTTGATGGCAACTGCCGAACTGCATCAGCTTGACCTTCGCAATTTGGTCGAAGGTTATGCGATAGAAACTAAGTCCGCCAAAGCCAAAGAGTTTGCTGATCTTTTGCAAGGAGATTCACATCCGCTGCAAGCCGCCAAACAGGTTCCTGGATTGTTTTCAAAACCATGCGAAACTGCACTCAACAGTGCTTATGCAAACGGGTCGCTGACTTCGTTTTACAGAAGCTGGTTGGCTCAGACAGTTGATGATCGAACGATTTGGACACGGCACGAAGACACACACGCAGCAGCATTGGGGAGGTTGGGTCTGAGAACCGCAATTTGCCTCTGGTTCATTTCCGTCATCCTGCTGTACATCATTCCAGAGCACCAGAAAATGTACGAGGAGTTTGGACTCGAAGCGAACACAACGATGAGAATGTTTTTGACATTTAGCAATTGGTTCGCAAGAATTTTTGTTCCCGTAATGAGTCTTTGTCTGATGATTTTTGGGATCTATATCATCGGTTTTCGGCGTTCAATTCTGCAAAACTATTTTCAGCGTTGGCTACCGGGAAGTTGGCGACAAATAAATCTACCACGATCCGTCATGCGACGAAAACTGATGGCTTGGGACTTGCTCGCATTTGATGGTGGAAACAAACCAGAAGATGAAATCGTCGATTGGGAGTCGTTTGTGAAGTCACGCGATTTGAGCTCTCGGGAAGCGGCATCGATGAAGGATGTCAGCAGCATGGAAACGAAAGCTTGGCTACTACGGAACATGGCGGACCGTAAACACGAGATTCGCAAAAGTCGTTTTGCTATCGGAGTCCACCTGTTCATTTATTTTGTTCAAGCCGTGTTGGGAATCTTTATCATCTTGGCAACGTTCACCATTTTTTCGATGTTGTTAAAAATGATGCGGAGTCTCGCATGACAGGAAGACAGACAAATGATCGAAGTGGATTCGTCCGAAACGGCATTCTGAAAACAGAAGCTCTATTGGCGTTAGTTGTGCTGATCGCGGCCATCAATTTTGCGTCGACATTGATCCATCGCATCAACCGACTCTGGATGGATGCACAGGGCCATCAGTTTGCCATCAGCGAACTTTCCAATCACATGGACGGACTCACACGGTTGTCGCCGAAACAGGCCGAAACCGCATTGGAATCGATCGCAGTTTCGGAGGCTTGCGAAGAAACGCTACCCGATGCAAAACTCAGCGGTGAACTTTTGGAAGATGACTTGGGAACTCGAGTCATATTGAAGCTCTCATGGAGCGGTCGAAAGTTTGGTGAACCACTTGAGCTTTCTGGCTGGTTGGCTGGACGAGAAAAAAGTGAGGCCAATCAATGAAACGCAAACGAGATCTTTTTCGCACACGATCACGCGGGTATTTGATGCTCGACTTGATAATTGTGATGACGCTGACGATGGTCGTTATTTCGATGACCTCGGTTTGGGTCTACAAGACGATGCTCTATTCAAACGACGTCAATCAGAGAGATTCGCACGCCCGAAACATTTCCCGAATCAGTCGACAGCTGCGCACCGACGCACATCAGGCCAATTCGATCATCGTTGACGACGCGACGCTGACGATCGGAATCGCAAATCAAAATGATATCGAGTACTCCATCGATGCCAATTCTGTGCAACGGAAACTTGTGAACAAGAATAAGACTCATCAGGATCGTTTTGAGTTTGCCACAAATGCAAAACTGAAATGGGACCAACAGGATTCCTCCGAATTCGTTACGCTCAACATCAGACGTGATTTTTCACACATGTCGACATCGAAAGACGCAACGCCGAAACGCCTCGATGCCCAAATTCGCATCGGTGTTAGTGCGGAGGAATCACAATGAACATCCACCCAAAAACACATCGACGCACGCGATCGGGATTCGTCCTCGTTGTTGTCCTGGTCTGCCTGAGCGTCATCGCTGCTTTGATTTTTTCAGCGTTGCAAACTTCTTTACGACAGCGAAAGCAGCTTGATCGCGAACTGCAAATGGAACAAACGCGATTGCTTGCCGAAGCAGGATTGGTTCATGCAAAGGAATTGATTGACCAAAAAGAAAACTCGATCGTCATCGAGCCAGCAATACACAACACAAAACATGCCGAAGTAAAAATTGAACTCACACGAAACGATGAAGCGATTGACGTGACCGTCACCGCGTGGATCGGTCTCAAAGACCGGCCTGAAACTCAAACAAGAAAAACCTTAAACACAAACGTGAAAATCTCGTCCGAGGAATGAACATGAAACAGGCGAAAACAAAACGCGGATTCACACTGGTCGAGCTGCTGGTCGTGGTGGCGATCATCGGGATCCTGATCGGAATGCTATTGCCCGCGGTGCAACAAGTGCGAGAAGCAGCCCGTCGCACGGCTTGTCTCAACAACCAAGCCCAAATCGGTTTGGCGATGCACAACTATGAGTTCTCCTTTGGCAGCTTACCGCCAGGCTGCATCGACAAAGCGGGCCCCATTCAAAACGTTCCAAAGGGCCAACACGTCAGTTGGACGGTTCAGTTGTTGAGATTCATGGAGCAAAATGGAGTTGCCGACAACTTCGATATTAAGGCTGGCACTTATTCAGCAATAAACGCACCAGCACGAGCCATGGTGATGACGATGTTCGTGTGTCCGTCACAAGGCCAGTCAACCAACATGAGAGCGACGGCTGGCTTAAGTTGCTACGCCGGTTGCCACAACAGTGTCGAAGCACCGATCGATGTTGATAACGATGGTTTGTTGTTCCTCAACAGCGCGGTTACTTACGGCGACATCTATGACGGAAGCAGCAACACGATTCTCGTCGGCGAATTCATCGCCGATGTAAACGACCTTGGTTGGGCATCTGGAACCAGAGCGACACTTCGAAACGGCAGTGAACTTCTTGGCTTTAACGCTTGGACCGCGAAGTATGCCGGTGGTGTCGCGAACATGAAGAAGACGTTTGTCGGCGGCTTCAGCAGTCCTCATCCGGGCACTGGGAATTTCCTGTTCGCTGACGGTTCAGTGCACGCCATTTCAAATGGAATCGATCCAACGTTGCTGGAGAACCTAGCCAACCGCGAAGATGGAGCCATGATGGGCGACTTGAATTTTTGAGAAAACAAGCTGCCCAATGAAGAACATATTTGCAGTGCATGGCTTTGTCCCTACACGCCAGATCGTCGTCTTTCGCTCCGCGAAAGAACGGACATGCGTCAGCCCGGAGGGCGAAACAGGAACTGCCGGTGGCGTAAGCCACCGGAGCCGGATCATGTTGCTTTTAAGCCCAGAGGGCGACACAAACTTGAATAACCAAAACACTTAACCGTGTGTCGCCCTCCGGGCTTGCAAGTTTGTTGCCTCGCCGACCGGTGGTTTACACCACCGGCAGTTCCTGTGTCGGCCTCCGGCCTAAAGTGCAAGGCATCACAACAGGAAATTCATGACTGGCGACGCACTAATTCTCGGCAGGTGACCGCGATTCGAAACCTGTGTTTTCGCCAATGCGGCTATCCATGCGTTCAATTTTTGAACTTCCAGGAATGCCCATCCAATTGAGCAACTTTCGTAAATCGATAACTTCGACCGACTTGGCCTCCGCCTGCTCTTTCATTTTTGCCATCGTTTCGAAAACTTCAGGACTTCCACTTCGTGGTGTCGGGCCAAGCACGAAGAAACGTGTTGTCGCTTCGATTTTGCCAATAACTTTCCCATTTTCGTCGTGAAAAGCCACCACTCGACCTCCGTTGCGAGCGAGCATTCGCTTCAGTTTTTCAAGATCCGTAACTCCGTCTCCATCGAGGTCAAAGAAACCACCCAGCGCGATCGCGACGGTGTCATCACGCTTGAAGGCTGCCCCAAGAATATGATCCTTGGGAACAAACGGACGAACCAGATCGATAAACTCGGCGCGATAGCCCGTCGTATCGTCACCCATCGAATCACTCGCCATTTCCAGAATCATCGCTGGATTCGCATCGCCAGCGTGCTCAGATCCTCGCAACAACATCCCGAAACCCGCGACGCTTGCTGCAAATCGGAAATCATCTGACGCACTGGTGAAGCTCTTTTCATCGTTCTTGATCGCGAACTCGATGCGTTTACTCTCGTTCTCGTCAGGCTTCTTGTATCGAAGCGCCAGCGTTGCCAGTTCGCCTGTTGTAGCCGCGCCGGTAAGATGCCTCATTGTCTTCATCATTGATTTCGCTGGATCCTCTTCAACAGTTTGATACTTCATTCCCTTTGGTGCTGTGAAAGAGGCTTTCACTGAACTCATTGGTTCGATCTCGTAGATCGCAGTGACAGTATGACCGGCTCCGATCTCGCCGGCGTCTTTGCGATCGTCATCGAAGTCTTTCGTCGCCAACATTCGATTTTCGTAACCGATCAAACGATAGCTCTTCACTTCGGCCGGATTAAACTCGATCTGAATCTTCACGTCCTTGGCGATCGTGACCAAGGATCCCGACATCTGCTGCACGAGGACTCGATGAGCCTCGCGATTGCTGTCGATGTAGGCGTAGTGCCCGTTGCCGTTGTCAGCCAGTTTTTCGAGCTTCCCGTCTTGCAGGTTGCCTGTTCCAAAACCGAGCACGGTCAAGAATACGCCTTCGGACGCTTTCTGCTTGATCAGTTTCACCAACGCACCATCAGCCGTAACACCGACATTCAAGTCTCCATCGGTTGCAAGGATGACTTTATTGACGCCGCCACTGATGAAATGTTGTTGAGCCAACTTGTAAGCTAGTTCGATTCCGGCACTTCCATGAGTCGATCCGCCGGAAGTTAGATTTTCGATGGCTTCGTTGATCGTTTCGGTTTTGTCGCCCGTCGTTGGCTCGAGTGCAACTCCCGCATTGCCGGCATAAGTCACGATTGAGACTCGATCGTTTTCACCCAACTGCTTGGTCATCATCTGAAAACCACGCTTGAGCAACGGCAGTTTGTCATTGGAGCTCATCGACCCGGAGACATCGATCAGATAGACCACGTTGGTCGCCGGTCGTTCTTTGACGTGGACTTCTTTCCCTTTGAGCCCAACCCGCAACAGTTTATGAGCATCGTTCCAAGGGCAAGTCGCCAGTTCCATGTTGACCGAAAACGGATCGTCGCCTTTGGGCTGCGGATAGTCGTATTGGAAATAGTTAACCAGTTCTTCGATACGAATCGAATCACGCGGCGGCGTCTGCCCCGAGTTCAAAAAGCGACGCATGTTGGCGTAGGACGCCGTGTCGACATCGATCGAGAATGTCGAAACTGCCGCACCGCCAACGGCGTTGACGAACGCGTTTTCGTAAATCGGAGCGTACTGTTCACGACTTTCGGATTCGAAACGTCTCGGCAGCGATTCAGACTTCCATTCGAAATACCCCTCAGTTGAATTCGCCGGGTCGATATCGATAGTTTCTTGACCTAACGCGGGTTGGTATCGAACCTCTTGGGATTGATATTGTTCCAAACCTTTCGCTGGCCCGCGAGCAGGTGTTTTGAAGCCATCATCAATTCGGGAACGAAAAGCACTTCGGCCATCGCTACGGAAAAAAGGCAATCCCTGTCCTTCGCCTTGTTGCTGCTGTCCTTGATCAGCGAACCTGAGCTCCTCTTTCTTGCCATTGTGAATCTTGACGCCACCAAAAATCAACGCACCACCATCAGGTACTGACACCGAAGAGTCCTTTGTCGTTTTTGCCAGCACTGGAAACTTGATCGTTTCACCGTCCTGACCAGCTTGTTCACTCGGCTTCAGCTCACCTGTCAAATTCTCAAACTCCGCCTTCAGAATGTCCGACTTGGATTTCACAGCCGAATCCATAGCAATCTCAAAGTGTAGCTGCTCGGCAGCTTCGGCTCTGTCTTCCGGCCCAGTAACCTTCAGTTCGTTCGAATAGTTCTGATAGTTGTCTGCAACATTCATCGATCCAACGGAATACAGCCACGTTCCGCCAACCGCAATCAGCAATCCTGCCGCTGGCCATGCCATCCACATTCGCCTGCGACGGAT
>CALLUY010000165.1 GCA_938010615.1 uncultured Pirellulaceae bacterium
GCATTCTAATTGATAAAACACGTGAAAATTGAAAAAGCGAAGCGTTCCAATACAAGCCCGACGCGCAAGCGAGGGAGCAGGAAATCCTGGGAAATATCCGCTCGCTTGCGCTTCGGGCTTGTATTTGTGCAACTTCAAAACTCACGCTTCGGGGTGGGATTTGCGCGGACAAACAAAAAAGGCCACCAAGCAAACTGCCTGGTGGCCAAGACCTAAAAGTGTTTTGTTGAGCCTCACATTAAGCGAGGCTCTTTGGAAGCTTACTCTTCGTCGCCAAAGACGCCGATTTGCTTTTTCTCTTCTTCAGCTTGAATGATGATTCGTGGTGTTACCATCATCATCAAGTTTGTCGTTTCGCGAGAAACTCCAACGTTAGTAAACAGTCGGTTCACATAAGGAATCGAGCTGAGCATTGGAACGCCCCGTTCGATACGTTGCTCACGCATACGTTTGATACCACCCATCAGGATTGTACCTCCGTCTGGAACGCTAACCACGGTGTTGACCGATGTCGTTGCCAGAACCGGCAGCTGAATCGTGACACCTTCGCTAACAGTTTGGATCTCGTCATCGCTATCGTCCGCGTTGGTCGGATCAAGGTTGTCAAGCAAGTCATCCAACAGTGAGTTTGTCGAACGTTCGGTCGTCGTTGTTCCTGTGAAGGTAAACGTTTGAACTTCTGTCACTTCACTGAAGAACGGTACCAGTGACATGTTGACCGATCGACGATCCGAGGAAACGGTTGCCGTCACGTTCAGGTTTGTACCATCCGGCAGAATCGTGATGATCGGCTGATGGGCAACTGCAAAGTCACCAACAACTGGTGTAACCGAAGTCACAAACGGACGGTTTTGAGTATCGTTGACACTCGCACTTTGACCGTTGAACATCACAACTGTAGGGGCCTCAGTAACGGTCGCACGTGTGCTACCCTTACTGGCCTGAATCAAGAAGAAGACTTCGATATCCGAAAGGATCGCGAATCCGAAATTAGCTGCTGACGCAAGGTCGAAGCCGCCAAACTGTGGAACCGCTGTACCAAAGCTTCCCTGTTGAAACTGGATGTCCCGGTTTCCGGTAGGAACGAATCCTGAGCCATCTCCACCGGGTGTTCCACCGATGATGCTGCTTCGCGTAACGGTGTCAGGCACTGGGTTTCCAATGCCGCCGCCATCGTTGATCGAGAAGTCAAAGTCGACTCCAATTCGCTCAAAGAAGTTGTCCTGAATCGCGACGAAGCGAACTTCGATCACGATCTGAACGTCGTTCAGCTCACGAAGCTTCTTCAATAGATCGCGAATCTCGTCTTGTACTTTTTGACTGTTAGCAACAATCAAACTCAGGTTTGGTGGGAAGGCTTGAACTGTACCGTTTCCGCCACCGTTCTGCTCCCATGAGTCAGACGAAACCGTTTGCTGAATCAACTGAATCAGAATCTGGAAGTCTGCCTGAGTAATACCACCTTGTGGCTGCTGTCCGACGGTGCCGAATTGAGCCTGACCTCGTTGAGGCTGGTTGCCGCCGTAGTTGCCGGTTCCGAAACCACCCAAGTTTGCACCAGGGATTCCGCCGTTGCCCAACTGTTGAGCCAAAGCAATCTGTGAAGCGTTGCCATTAAGTGTTGATGGAACGTTCATTGAACCGCCACCCATGCCACCGTAGCCATTGTTGGCTCCAGCTTGCATGAAGGAAAGCTGGTTCGGGTCACGATAGTTCTTCAAAGGAGCAAGTAGGTCTCCGATGTAGTACGTTTCTGTAACGATCGCTGACTCTTGAGCTTCACGACTCGTGACCGTGATCACTTCGTTCTCAACAGCGAACTCAAGTCCAACACCTGAAAGGATCACGTTGAGTGCACTTTCGAGTGAAATTGGATTGCGAATCGGAGCGTTAACCATTTGCTCAGTTGAAACGTTTGCCGCTTCCAGAGCCAAAGTGTCGAAGACAATGTTCAAGCCAGCTTGACGAGAAAGTTGATCCATCGCTTCAGCAAGTGTGCCGCGATATTCGCCTTCGACGTCGGTGTTCTTGAGCTTGTTCCAGATCATGCGATTGGCTTCGCTGCCGTAACGGCCAGCGGCCATTGCTTCACCGCGTGCTCGCATCTTTTCGGCGTAGCCTTCAGCGTCGCGATCAAAGTGGAGCGGATCAGCTGGAAACATTCCCAAAGACATTTCGAAGTTGTCTGCTTGGAGGTCCTCACGATTCCGTGTGCGATCAGCCAACATTTTCTCATTGCGGAAATTGTTGTACATTACGCGTTGCTTCTCGCGAAGAATCGAAACGATTTCTGTTCCAGGAGCTAGATCTTCAGCCTGACGAACGACAAGATCCGCTTCCGCGAAACGCTGCTCATCGACAAGCTTGTTGTATTCGTCAACCAACGAGTTAAGTTGCTGGTCAACATCAAGACGACGTTGGCGAGTTCGCTCAACTGCATCGCGACGTTCTGTAACTTCTTCAGCGTTTTGAATCTGTGAGAGATTTCGCTCGATGTATTCTTGGAACTTCGTGATGTCCCGGTCAACCATCTTGAGCAACGGACGAGTCGTCTCGGCGGCTACTTGAGCCGACGCAACTTTCGTACGCAATGCTGACAGACGCTGGAGTGCTTCACGAGGATTATCCTGAAGCATTCGATCGGCAGCTTGACGCTCACGGAAGACTTCCGATTGAAGTCGCGTGAACTGACTCTTGTTCTTCAATCCGTATCCGAACTCTTCATCGGTCGCTGAAGTTTGAGCAACAGGTGGTTGCTTCTCAACGATGTCCGACTGTGTTTGCATGCTTGTCAGCTGAGCCTGGATAGCTTGCTGAGTCGGAGCATCCAAATCGGCTGGATATTGCATTGCCAATTGGAAAAACTCACGAGCGCGAGCCTTGTCATTGGATGCCATTGCCTCGACGCCAGAGCGATACATTTGCTCACCACGATTCGGCGAATCTTGGAAGTTCTTAGCAATGCGTGTCAAAGGCTGTGGATTTGGCGGGATCACCGGCATGAATCCGGTTGAGCCCATATTTGGATCGTTGTCAGCACTTGCTGGAACGATTTTGGTCGCATCGGTCGCTGGATCGTACTTGGCACGAGCAACGTTTCTGTTGCCGAAAGCTGGTTCGTCAAACGAAGCTGGCTCGACAACATTGATTGGGTTCGAAGGCGCCTGAAGGTTCAAAGCGTTCTCGATCATCATTTCCATTTGCCATGGAACGTTTTCACCTTTGGCAAACTGATCGTCACCCAAGTTGTATGATTTTGCTTGCTGGACAAGCTCTTTGGCTTGTGTCCATTTGCCTTGGTCGACAGACAGTTGAGCTTGAGCCATCAAACGCGAAACTTCAGTTTTCGCGTCCGCGACTTGTGCGCCGCCCATGGATTGGCTTGCAATGTCGATGATTTGCATCATACGATCTGGAGTCATCGAGAACGTGCTGAAGTCTACCGAAGTAAACTTCTTTGTCTGCTCGACAAGCACTTTTGATGTTTTGAAGTCACGGTACTTAACCAGAACTTCTGCTTGCTGCATGAGAAACTTTGCAGCTGCAGTGTCGTAACCTGACTCTGCAGAACCTTGCTGGTAAAGTTCGACCAGTTGATTCTGGCGAGCGATCAATGCTTCGACTTGCTCAGGAGAATCGCCAGAAGCGAATTCAGTTTGAGAAGCACGAGCTTGAGTGACTGCGTTGGAAGCACCTTGCGTGTCGCCGATTGCTAGAGCACGTCTCGCGGCGAGCAGATAGTTCTGTCCGTTGTTCGCGATGACGTTAGGCCGTGGAGCTGCCGGAGCCTGCGTCGGCATTGGCGCGACGTTTCCAGTAGCTGCTTGACGCAGCATGGAAAGTTCCTGCCTCGCCATCTGCGGCGAGTATTTCAGCACGACGTCGGGAGACGTCAGCTGCTCTGCCATTTCGATGCTTTGCTCGGCAAGTAAAAAGTTTCCACTTTTCATTGCGTCGCTGGCACGTTGTAACCAATCACCCGGATTGCTGGATGTCGGCGTTTGAGCCGCACCATTGATTTGAAATCCGGAACCCTGTCCCTGGCTGACAGCGGTTAACATTGGCACGGTTGAAAATGCCAAAGCCATCGCTGAAGTCAGGAGTCTTCTCTGAAGTTGCTTGGAGACTCTCACGCAACTCTCCTTGTCTTGTGACCTAATACCCTGCAAATTAAATCTGACAACGGCTTTGCAGGGTGTTACCCCACCAACCATTCAAAGCGTCCGTGCTTTGAGGCATGCCCATCGCATCCAAAAAGGATGAAACAGCGGCAGTCCGAAGTCAGGCTACGTTTCGTTCGTGGGCCGATAATTAGAGACCGATGCAATACCGGTCAAGGTTGATCTGGCTGTTTTCAGAAAAAGAAAACATGTGCTTGCAAAACTGGGGTTGTGCCCGCTTTTTCTCGGCTAAAAACACCGTTTCTTTTAACGTTTTTGTGCGCGAAATTTTCGTTTTCGCTAAAGATGTTTCGTGCAGTTGCCGGGTGTTGTCTGTCGTGACCGCCTTTAATGCAGCGTTACTTCTCAAATTTGGGATTGCTTGTCAAAGTAGCACGTCTCTCCGAGACGTGGAAACTCGCCTCGGAGAGGCGAGCTACGTAACTACGAACATCATGCAATCGCGGATCCTAAGCCGCGCGAGTCACTTTTAACTCGAATTCTTCCGACGTAAAGTTCACTGTCTCGCGGACCTGATACGGACTATTCTTTTCATCGCCGTAGTAGATCCGGACGCACATTTCGCCAAGCAATCCGAGGCTGAAAAATTGCACGCCAAGAATCACCGACAATGCACCAAGCAAGAGCAATGGATTGCCAGTCATGTCGACACCAGAGAGCAAACGCATCGCGATCGTGGCCCCAACGGACAAGACTCCCGCACCGGTCACCCATAATCCAAGTTTCCCAAACAGCTTCATCGGGCTTGAAAGGTAACTCAGCATGAATTTGACGGTCATTAGATCCAACACCACTCGAAACGTTCGGCCAATGCCGTACTTCGTTTCGCCGAATTGACGAGCCCGATGGTTGGTGACGACTTCGATGCTTTTGGCGCCCAGTTGATGCGCTAGAATCGGGATGAAACGGTGCATTTCGCCGTACAGTTCGATCTGTGAAGCAATCTCGCGACGGATCGCTTTGAGCGTGCAGCCAAGGTCGTGAATCGGAAAGCCGGTTGTTTTGGAGATCAGCCAGTTGGCAACTTTGGACGGTATTTTTCGACTGACCAATTTGTCTTGGCGATCTTTTCTCCAGCCGTGAACCAGATCATAACCGTTATCAAGATGGCTCAACATCATTGGGATGTCTCGCGGGTCGTTTTGCAGGTCGCCATCGATCGTGACAACGTAATCGAGGGTTGCGTGCTGCATTCCGGCCAGCATTGCGGCGCTTTGTCCGTAGTTGCGGCGGAATAAAACAAGCTTGACTCTTGCGTCGTGAGCAGCCAATTCGTGAAGGCGCTCTCGAGTCCCATCGACGCTTCCGTCGTCAACGAAAATGAGCTCATATTCCCGTCCGCAATTTTGCATTGCGTGAGTCAGCTCTTCGTACATCAACGGTGTGTTTTCAACTTCATTGAAAATCGGAATCACGATCGAAACTGAGGCCAGAAATTCTGTGTTTTCGTCGTCGGGTCGGTAGATTTTCATCGTCTCTCCAAGATTATTGCCGAAGGGACGGTAGCTACATTTGTCTTGAGAGCCAACTTCAATTCGGCTAGTGTTGCGACGCTTTGAGGCTCGCCATCCCAACTTTCGCTAGCGAATGTCCAACTCCAATCCAACCATCGCTTCCGGCGCAAGCCGCCCCGTCGCGATGCGGATGCGCGCGGACTTGATCGCGAAGCGACAATGTTACGAAGGCCGCGACTGCTGGGTCGTGAAAGATCCCGTTGCGATGAAGTACTTTCGCTTCGAGGAAGAAGAGTATCGTTTGCTAACGATGATCGATGGCGAAATGAGCCCCGATCAAATCAAGCGGAAATTTGAATTCGATTTTTCGCCGCAGAAGTTGAGCCTACAGGAGCTGTTCCAGCTGATTGGAATGTTGTATCGGAATTCGTTAGTCGTTTCTGATGCTCCGGAGCAGGGAGAATCGTTGCGGCAGCGGGCAGTCGAAAACGAGAAAGCAAAACGCTGGCAATCGCTAACCAATGTGCTCGCGATTCGATTTAAAGGTTTCGATCCCGATGATTTACTCACGAGCCTGAATCCATACACTTCATGGTTCTTTACGTGGCCCGCTTTTTTCGCAGTCTTGTTGATGGGGCTGGGTGCGCTTTCGCTGATCGTCACGAACTTTGAATCGTTTCAGAACAAGCTCCCGTCATTTGAAAATTTCTTTGCCGCCGGAAATTGGTTTCTTTTGGCGATCGTGTTGGGAGTCACAAAAGTCTTGCACGAATTTGGTCACGGGTTAGCGTGTAAACGCTTTGGCGGACGCTGCCATGAAATGGGGCTGATGTTTCTTGTGCTGACGCCGTGCCTGTACGCCAACGTAAGTGATTCGTGGCTGCTGAAGAGCAAATGGCAGCGTGCGTTTATCGCTGCCGCAGGAATGTATGTCGAGTTGGTGATTGCGTCGATCGCGGTGTTCGTGTGGTGGTTCAGTATGCCAGGTTTGGTGCATCATCTGGCACTGAACATCATCGTGGTTTGTTCTGTCAGTACTCTATTGTTTAACGCCAACCCGTTGCTACGTTACGACGGCTACTACATTCTGGCCGACCTGCTTGAGATTCCAAACTTGAGACAGAAAAGCTCTGCGATGCTCAATCGCGTCAGTGGCAAACTGTTTTTGGGAATCGAAACGGCGGAAGATCCGTTTGCTCCTTCGCGTCGCAAATGGCTGTTTATTTCTTACAGCGTTTTGGCCGTGGTCTACCGATGGGTGATTACATTTTCAATTTTTTGGTTCGTCTATCGAGTGCTGGAACCTTATGGGCTGAAGGTCATCGGACAGCTGCTGGCGACGATGGCGATCTACGGACTGGTGGGAATGCCGCTGGTCAAACTGTACAAATTCTTTTCCATTCCGGGGAGAACTTCCATGGTGAAACCAGTTCGATTAGCTGGAACACTTGCTGCTGTCGCGATCGTGCTCGGCGCGATCATGTTGATTCCGATTCCTCGCTACGTTTACGGCTGCTTTTACATTCAACCAGAAAATGTGGCCAACGTTTACGTTGAAGAGCCCGGAGTGCTTTCGAAAATTTACATTCGACCAAATCAACACGTCGAAGAAGGCACCCATTTGGTTCAGCTCGAAAGTCCCGCGCTGGAACAGCAATTGGTCCGACTGGAGTCCGAAGTTTGGAACGCAAAAGTCGAATTGGAGATCGCTCATCGTGCTGAGATGAATCGGGCTCAAGGACAGATGACTCCGGTGGAAGCCAAAGCAGCTTTCGATACGGCGTTGGCAAACTATGAAAAAAAGGAAGCCGATCGGAAACGGTTGGAAATCAAAAGCCCTCGCAAAGGTTTCTTCCTCGCCGGCCATCGCAAGCCAATGCCCAATGCTGATTCAGGTTTGTTAGACGGTTGGCACGGCACGCCTCTGGAGCCTAGAAATATCGGCTGCTCGATGGATCGGCAAACGATCGTTGGGCAGGTCATTCCGGACATGACAAAATTTACTGCGGTGCTTGCGATTGACCAATCAGAGATCGAATTCATCCGCAGCGATCAAACTGTGAAGCTGGTTTCCTGGCAGGATCGGTCGAGGGTTTTGGAATCGACGACGGGTGAGATTTCGCCGGTGAAAATGAAGATTGCCCCCAAAGGCCTTTCCAGCCGATACGGAGGTGACTTGGTCACGCGTCAGAACTCCGATGGCGAAGATGAACCTCTGAGCACGACCTATATGGTGAACGTTCCGTTGGATTTGGCCCAAGCAGGTGATGCGGTTTTGTTTACCGGCAGTACAGGAGTCGCGAAAATCCGTACAGGAAGTCAAACAGTGGGGGCCCGAGTGTGGCGGCTGGTTTGCCAGACGTTTCAATTTGAGCTGTAGTTGGTTTTGGTTTGCGGTTTTCGGTGTACGGTTTTCGGTGTCAAGCTGCCGAACCTTGCGTCCCCAATTTTGTCAAACACTGACTCTTTCTACCTTCTCATTCTTTGCTAGAATGTGCATCGGCGAAAGCCAACTGGATAGTAAGCGAATGGTTAGCGGCTTCCTTGGAAAGGAAGTGCTCCGCAAGGAGTTGCGAGTTCGAATCTCGTGCTATCCGCTACAGTTGAGCCCGACGTTGGATTTGCCAATGTCGGGCTTTTTTCGTCGACTGTTTCTCGTTAGCCTACGAGAGCCCAAGTAACGTCAGCCTCAAAAAGTTGACCACTTGGTTCGCGGATCTTTCCTGACGCATCGATGAATGGCCAGCATATCGAAACGTTTTCTCAAATGATCGATTGCCCTCTAGAATCGCGATCACGACTTTGAAACTTCCAACCGATTCGTCATCGGCGTCACGCTGGAGTTTGCCGATGGCGACGCCAACGCTACTACCAGTGAGCCGTGCGACCTTGACAGCGGATTTTTCGATCGCGCATGCATCATTGATTTCTCCAGCGTCCAACCATTGTTCCGGAGTTTGGCTGTCGTTCGCAAAACATCCGAGGAAAACATGTTCGTTGCCGCTCGTGATTCCGCTGCGCAGTTTACTTGCTGCTGCACTGCCAAACTGGAAGTCAATAAAGGAAACGGATAGTCCTCGCTGCCCGAGTAGGTTTGCTGCTACTCGATTCAATTGATCTTCATTTTCGCCAAACACGACCTCGCCAAGCGTCTCGCGAATGTAGGCGATGGTCGATTCAATTTGCTTTTGGCATTCCTCTTCGGAGTCTGCTGTTGCGGTGATGCGAAAAGAGATGACGGCCATGCTGGCAGTGATTCCGACACGTGGTTCGCGGTCTCTGGCAATGAGATCCGGCATGCGAGATTCGGCTTCGCTTTCTCCAACACCGAAGCAACGCAGTACATGGTGGCGAATGATTTTTTTCGATCCAGACATTGCGACGATCTCTGGTGCGACATGTGCTTGCCACATCAGCTTCATCTCGTAGGGTACGCCGGGCATCGCGAAGACTCGTGAAGAACCCTTCGGAAAGTCAACTCCCGGGGCGGTGCCTTCTTCGTTGTGAATCGTTTTTCCGCCGCGAGGAAATTGGGCCTGCTGTCGGTTGGCCGGCGACATGACTCGTTTGTGTCTGGCAAAAATCGATTCGATGTGCCGCAATGCGTCTTCGTCGAGATCCAATTCAACGCCTGCCGCATCGGCGATTGCTTGCCGGGTCAAATCGTCTTTTGTTGGGCCGAGTCCTCCGGTCATCACAACGATGTTTGCCCGTTCAGTTGCGGTTCGGATGACGTCTGTTTGACGGTTCAGGTCGTCGCCAACCGTTGAATGAAAAGCGACTTCGATGCCCAGATCGTTGAGCTGTTGGGCGAGCCACTGAGAATTGGTGTCGAGCCTTTGTCCGGAAGTCATTTCGTCGCCGACTGCGATGATTTCAGCGATAGGGGATTTTGCAAGTGTCATGGGATCATGATAGCGGGAAGTTCAGATGTACATGCGCACGCGCATGAAAAAAGTTGTGACGTTGGAGCCACAACTTTTTCCGTCAATGGTGTGAGTGTTTGGAACCTAGAAGTTACCGCCGCCACCGCCTCCAGCACCGCCACCGAATCCACCACCACCGCCACCGAGTCCACCACCGGCGCCGCCACCGCCTTGTGCGTTTTGGGCGTTACCCGTGATGTTGAAGGTCTGGACTTCAGTAATCGTGTTGAGGTTTGGTGTCGCACTGATCAGCACGTAAAGTCGATCAGCCGTCGTCGCGTGGTTAACTTGTAGGAACGTTCCTGTTGGAAGCACCGTGATTTCTGGACGATAGCCAACGACGCCGGGTGCAAACGGTGAGAACTGATTGTTACCTCCAGCGTTGCCACCGCCATCAAATCCGCCGAAGAAGTCATCTCCGCCGCCGCCGCCAATTCCGCCGCCGGCTTGAAGGCTCGAGCCGAAGTAGTTCCGAGCAGCATCGCTTGACGCGAACTTCATCATCTTCTGAGCAAGAGCTGACTGTTTGATTGCCATCTTCTTGCGAACAAGTGTTTCCAACGTGTGCTGGTCAAGATCGTCGGTGCGACGGCCTTGATTCAATTTGAACAGCACGATCGCTCCCTTGGGGTCCAGCTTGACAGCTTTTTGAAGGCTGGCTTCCTGATCAACAGATTGGAAATGATTGTGAATTGCAACGTTTACTTTGCCCGATGTCACTTCACCCATCATGCGACGGATGATCAATCGGTAATCGCCAGAGAAACCTGTTGGAAGAACGTATTGCTCCTTCATCAGCCCTGATTCGGACTTCCCGATTGAGTATACATCACCGTAGTAAACGCCTCCGGCGGTCGTGCGAGGATTCAAGCGAGAGCAGATCGTTCCGCCCGGTTCCTCAACGTAGATATCGATGTCAGCATCGCCAGTCCACGAAACTTCGATGAAGCAGTCGCGATGCTTCGCTTCCGCCAATTCTGTTTCGAAAGACTTGAGCTGTTCCGCTTTGCCGCTCTTCTTAAGAGCAGACTTAACGCCTGCAGCAGCGTAGCGAGCACGCTTCATCAACTCGGGCTTATCCGGCCACTCTTGTGACAGAACACCAATCGAAGTCCATCGCATGCCCTCAATGTGATTGTTGCGTTCCGCGATCGCCAATCCAACCGCGTAAGGTTGAACCAGTGAAGGGTTCGTTTTGGCAATATCGTTCAAAACTCGCAGCGATCGATCGACCATGCCATTCTTTGACATGTAGATCGCGGCAATCATTGAGTCCTGCAAGTCATCCGAAAGGTCAACTGCAGACATGATCGCTCGTTCGATTTCGCTGTTAGGACGGCCGATGATCTGCATCGAAAGTCCCAAAGCTTGGAACATCCAAGCAGAATCACCTTGGTTGTTGCGGATCGCACCGTTGAGCAACGCAACGATCTCTTCGTGTTGCTGCTCTTTTACCATGTGCCGAACTGTAGCACGAACTGCCTTTGTGTCTGGCGTGTTCGATTTGAAGTAAGCGTCCCATGCAGCGTTTGGATTCGCTGAAGGAGCAACTGTGATCAAGTTGCCAGGCTTAAAAGAAATTGAGTTCTTCTTGGCCGGTGTCGCTGGTGTTTCTTCGCCGATCGAGAAGCCAACAGCAGCGTCTTGAATGCAGAAGACTCCACCTCCTCGGCCACCACGACCGCCGCCACCACCGCCGAATCCTCCGCCGCCGCCACCGAATCCACCGCCTTGACCGCCACCGCCGAAACCACCGCCGCCTTGACCACCACCGCCGAATCCACCGCCGCCGCCAAGTCCGCCGGGACTGCTTCGTGGAGCAACCAAGTCGCCAACGTTATAAACGTCGGTTACGAGATAGTCAGGTTCGTTTTCGTCGTCGATTGAGATGATCAGCAAAACTTCGTCTTTAACAACGTACGTCGCATCGACTGCTTTGAGCATTGTGCGAAGACCTTTGCCCAATGTGATGCCGGACAGGTTAGCGGAAACTTCGGTTTCGTCATCGAGGACACCGTCGAGGTTTTGATCGATAACGATGTTGATTCCAAGTTCCTTCACCAATTCATCTCTCACGTCACCAAACGGCTCGGCGTCGTAGATCAAATCGACGGGCTTGTCCAATTGCTCGAGGATACGGCGTTCGTTCTCGCCGCCAGCCAATCGAACGTTCTGGTACTTCTCGCGAATTGTTTTCTTCTCAATCCATTCTTCAGCATCCGGGAACACCAAAGGAGGATTACCAGAGATTGGATACGTTGATTTGTAGATTTCGCGAACCGCATCGGTGAAGAGCCGCTCTTTTTCACGACGAACCTTCTGCAGTTCGAAGTGGCTGCGAGCAATCCGGGCTCGGGCTGAAACAAGTGTTGCTTCAGGGCGATTTGGGAATGCTTCAACGACTGAGTCTGCGACATCTTCCGCAACCGCGTAGTTGCCTTCCCGCATCAGCGAACTGTACTGTCCGAGCAGACGAGCCAACTTCTCTTCGTTTCGCTCGTAATTCAAAATCTCGTTGCGAACCGATTCGACCGTGGCCTCATTGCGACTTTTGAGCTGCTGAGTCTGGTCGAAAGCAAGCTTGCGACGTGTTGCCGAAACGAGAGACGACTCGAGACGATGGCGAAGTTCAGAAACCGTTCCCTGAGTCAACTCAGGTGTTTGGTCAACGACTTCGAGCATGTTCTTCAGTCGCTCGATTGCAGCCGCAGGATCAGTTGATGATTCCTGCAGAGCACGTTCTGTTTCGTATTGGACTTGCTTGCGAAGCTTTTCGTTGATGATGCGGTCGCGATCTTCAACCGAAAGGATTTGCTCTCTCAGGTCTTCACGATCCTGTTGCATCAGCAATTGACTGATGTCGCTTTGCGTTGGCCCCATTTGGATTGGATCCGTGATGATCATTTCCTCTGGAACTGGAATCACTTCAACTGAATCGGTAATGATCGAGCCCGGTTGCTGTTGATTCGGAGCAATTTCCATTTCTGAATCGTCAATCTGAAGATCAATCGAACCTGGATTGTCTTCTGTAGGTGGCTCAACGGGATCAGAGCCGAACGGAGAGTCAGCCGAAGACTCGTCAACGACAGGCTCGTCGATTCCAAAAGGATTGTTTTCATCTGTGATTTCATCCTGCAGACGATAGCGAGCCGCCATGGCGACGCGACTTTCGGCTTTTGGAGCCGCAGAAGCGATTGCTGCAGTTCCAGATGTTTTGTTTGAGCTTCCACCAAGCAGGTCCATGTCGACTGCGTTTTCGTCAACGACACGAACGTATTCCGCCAAGCCAGCCGAACCGACTGTCGGAAGTGAAGCACCACCGTCCTTACGGACTTCCTCGAGCATTTTCGGCAGGAAGGCAAACTCCTTCGAAGCTGACTCTGGCTGAATTGACCAAGACTTGGTGACCTTTTGGCCGTCCATGATTCCAGTCAGTTCCATTTTCAGAGCTTCACGGTTGGCGATTGATCCAACGAGAATGGTGTCGCGGTCAGTCCGCATCGGAGGACACTTGCCAGGATAAACTTCGACAAGGTTCTCAGGAAGCGTTGCAGTTTGTGGCCAGAAGACAGAACCGTGAACCGTTTCCGCCAGAGCTGTAGCTCCGTTGTCGACTGAATCAGCAGCGTCGGTGTCGATGATGATGTTTCCGCCAGAGTTGTTAGCAAGTGCCGCCAACAGGGCAATGTTTCTTTCAGGGCCGATCGCGAAACTGGAAACTGAAATCTGATTTTCAGCCAGTTGCTTGACGGCTTTGGTGAATGATTCTGTATGCAGAACGCCAGCGCGGCTAATTCCGTCACCGATGTAGATGACGTTGCGATTGCGAGTCTTGTCGCTACCGAAGCTTTCAACTGCAGTTTCGATCATCGATTCCATATCGGTCGATCCCAGAGCAACTCGGTTGCCGAGGTTTTCGATCGCGATCTGAACTTTGTCGTCCATTGGATTTGCAAAGTCGCCGAAAAGTGCAACTGCTTCCAGATCGACGGCGAAAATACGAACGCGATCATCACCGCTGAGGTTGCGAATGAAACCGCGAAGCATCTCAATCGAATCCCGCTTGTACGCACCAGTCTGACTGGCTGACGTATCAACGAAAACAAGAACGTCGCTGGCTCGCTGTTGCTTTTGGCTCTCAGGTCCGATGCTCAACGCAAACGAAGTCTCGCCAGCGTCCTCGAAGGTCGCCATGCGAGTAGGTGATGCATTTTCAACTTGGAACGCCTGAGCTGCGTGAGGGATTGCCAAGAAAGACATTCCAACGACTGCAACAAAAATTCCTCGAAGCGCGACTGTGGCCGTGCGTATCGACATGATCTACTCCAACACGAATTATTTAATGAGGGCTCATCTCCCTCACGATTACGCCTGCCCAAAGTTTCCAGAAGCAGGCTTTCTCAAGTCTATTTGGGGCTCGTAGCGATGCGAACAAAAAATGTTCAAATTCCGCTGACCAGTTCCAAGCTCGCGTCGTTCATTATGAGCCAGACGCGACCATCCTCCTAACATTGCAAGCTCCGTGCCAAGACGGATATTGGGAAAACAGCCCGGTTTCTCACCGGATTGCCCCGTTTTGAAACACTTGAATGCGCAAAAATGGGCAACTCTGCCTTGATCGGACCTCGGAGGAGCTTCGGCGCAGGGAAATTCTCTATCGAATCACGGATTGAGCAGCCTTGCGTTTTCAAAACTGATCAGCGTGTCGCTATCAGCTGGAGAATTTTTGACTGCTGTTCGTGTTGCAACAGCCGCCAGCCGTTATGACCGTTACCAGCCGGAGCATCATGCCTTCGAAGACGCCCGCCATCGCCCTGAGCCGGAGCCTCACAGGAAATTGCATGATTTGGGTTTGTCCGCGCAAATTCTAACCCGAAGCGTCAGCGAGGTGCGGGCAGATGCCTTGCTCATGCTTTTTGAAGTTGCAGTGTTTGCATGGTTTAGTGCTGAAAGCACGGCATGTATTAGCCATGGACGCAAGTCCATGGAAACATTGATGCATTCACCGTCAGTCCTGAAGGGACGGCAGGAAAATTGCGGTAGTCAAAGCCTAGCTCCTGCCGTGCCTTCGGCACTCTGCGGCGGTTCATTAACCGTAACCACGGACTTGCGTCCATGGCTGATGCATGCCGTCACTTCGTGACTGAAAGTGGGCAACTTCAAAACTCACGCTTCGGGTTGTGATTGGCAATATGAGCTTGCGTAACTCTCCGAATGGCAGAACCTCGACGTCTAGCAATGGGAAACGCAGTGCCTTCGGCTTGCCGTTGAACACAATACCGTTCAATGAAGCCAAAGTCTCGGTGGCATAGGCCTCTGGCCTGTGTTCTGCATGTCCACAAGCCAGAGGCTTATGCCACCTCCTCAACTGCAACGACCCTACTGAATCACCTTCATTGAACACAATACCGTTAAACAACGATGGGCTTCCAACGATTTATCGAATGCCTATCCCTTGCCTTACAAGGCAACCTAATAAACCACCCGGAAGCAGTCCTCAAACATCCGAGCCATCCGGTGAGGAATTTGTTCAATCGGAGTGATATACGTTTTCGCCATCGAATGAACTTCCATGCTGATCAGGTGCAGCACCAATGACATGTCAGCCACTGAGTCCGAACCCCAGAAAAGCACTGGAGCGGTATGCTTTCTCTGGGAACGGACTGGAATCGTTCGGAGTG
Organism: uncultured Pirellulaceae bacterium; assembly: GCA_938010615.1. GTDB lineage: Bacteria > Planctomycetota > Planctomycetia > Pirellulales > Pirellulaceae > Mariniblastus. The sequence continues at coordinate 15,243 of CALLUY010000165.1, forward strand.
TTGAAGCGCGAAAGACAGACGTGCGAAACTGAATTTGACCTTTGTGCCAAAACGCGAACAAGTAAACGCGATTTGCTGCAGGTTGCGAAACCGGCTGCGGTGCAGGTTTTGCGGCGGGCTGGTATTCAAATTTCCAAGTCCGTGTGCTCACTGGAACGTAAACCATTTGACACACTGCAGTCTTGGGCTTAGCTGCAGTTGCTGATGAAGCTGCCACGTATGTCTCGGAGAGAGCCGGGAAGTCGTCCGCCGCGAATGGTAGGCGAGCTGCGTCTGAGAAAAACTCACAGTATCCTGGCCGAAGCATGTCACCGGCTTGAACGGTTGCTCCGTTGAGAAGAAAGGAAAGAGAAAAACAGAGTGCCAAGTACCAGCAGCATATGATTGATCGCCTCATTAGACGGGAGTCTCCGTGATTGGTGGAATATCCTTTTGGATATGGAACCAATCGTCCATTCGTTAAGTTTTCCTGTTACAGAAAACTTGCAAATCAGATAAAGCCTCGCGGTTGCGTATGACTTTTACGGTTTGTTGTGGTCGTGCAAGTCAGGCCCGCAATGCTCTAAGGAGAATCGCAGGCTACCGAATTTTGAATCCGCGTTGCTATAATTTTGACGATCGCTGAAATACAGGTTTAGGAATTGGAACTCCAAATGAAAACTAATCTCATGGTGTGGCTCGCGTACGTTTGTATTGGCGGATTGATTGCCGGGGGCGTTGAAAGCTCAGCAACGGCCCAAGTTGCCGCATCGGATGTGCTTGTCGAGTCGCGGCCCAAAGTCGCTCAAGTGCGACGGTTCAGTCCTGAAGAGCAGAACAATATTTCGATTTACGAGAAAGTGAATCGCAGTGTTGTGAACATTAACACGACGGCGTTTCGCAGAGGGATGTGGTTTGGCGATCCTGTACCGCAAGAAGGAAGTGGCTCCGGTTGGGTGATCGACAAGGAGGGCCATATCGTGACCAACCACCATGTGGTCGTTGGCAGCGACGTTATCACGGTAACTCTTTTTGATGGCGATCCGATTCCCGCAGAGATCGTTGGGTCCGACAAACAAAATGATATCGCGGTTTTGAAAATCAAAGCCAATCCTGAAAGCCTGCTGCCGGTTACGATTGGTGAGTCTTCCGATTTGCGAGTCGGTCAGAAAGTTTTGGCGATCGGAAACCCGTTTGGTCTCGAACGAACACTTACCGTTGGCATCGTTTCGAGTCTGGGGCGAACGCTGCGTTCGAAAACAAAGCGACTGATCAAGGAAGTGATCCAGATTGATGCGGCTTTGAATCCCGGAAACTCTGGCGGACCTTTGCTCGATAATGAGGGCAAAGTGATCGGCATGAACACGGCGATCAAAACGCTCACCGGAGAGAACACTGGGGTCGGGTTCGCAGTCCCGATCAACACGATCAAGCGAATCATTCCTCAGTTGATCGAATTCGGCAGACCGATCCGTGGAACGCTGGGGATCGATGTGTTCTTCAAAAGCGATGGCGGTTTGGGCGTCGGGCGCGTTGTCGAAGGTGGACCTGCGGCCGAAGCTGGATTGCAAGGGCTGCGCATTGAACGAGTTCGAGAACGTCGCGGCGACGGTTTTGTTGTTGAATACCTGCGACCGAATCGTGAGGAAACTGACAAACTGATTTCGATCAGCGGGCTTCCGGTCAAGACGACCGACGATTATCAGGCGGCGATGGACCGTCATAAACCTGGTGATGTCGTTGATGTCGTTTGCGAACGCGCTGGTCGCCGGCGAACCGTAAAGGTTCGGTTGGGGATTGAGCAATGAGCAGTTTTGCCGTCATTATTGCTGCTGCTGGAAACGGGACACGATTCCGTCGCTCACGTGGCAACCAGAAGAAAACCTATGCGATGCTTGGCGACAAACCAGTTTGGCGACATAGTGTGGAGCGATTTGCTGAACGCGATGACGTGAAGCAGATTTTGGTCGTGGTGTCACCTGAGGATGAGTCTTGGTTTGTTGAGACCAACGGCGACCTGTTAGGCGCATTGCGCGTTGATGTTGTCGGGGGCGGCAAGGAACGATTCGACAGTGTCGCAAACGCATTGGCGAAAGTTCGACCGGAGATCGAATTCATTGCAGTTCATGATGGTGCCCGTCCCTGCGTTAGCCCTTCGTTGCTGCAGCATACTTTTTCGATGGCTCGAATCAATGGCAGCGCGATTCCTACTGTTGCCGTAAGCAGTACGTTGAAGCGGTCGGGGGGCGGTTCGCTTATTAAGGAGACGGTTGATCGCAGTGACCTTTATCTGTCCCAGACGCCTCAAGTTTTTGTTGCGGCAGAGTTGCAGGATGCTTTTAAGCGACGCGGCGACTTGCAACCAACCGACGAAGCTCAATTGATGGAAATGCTGGGCAAGCCGATGCAGATGGCTGAAGGCTGTCCGTTGAATCTGAAGATTACCAACGAGCAGGATATGTTGTTCGCAGAAGCTGCTATGGCTGTATTGGCGAAGTCTGACGTGGAGCCAATTCGCTTCGATGGTCCAACAGGCGATTCGATCACTCGCTAGACCGACCGCACAGCAATACAAGCCCAGCCATACAAGCCCGAAGCGCAAGCGAGTGGTCTGGAGCAAAATCTGCTCGGACCTTATCGATTGCTGTTTTCGTTGTCCGACCACTCGCTTGCGCTTTTTGATGTTGCGCAAATACAAGCCCGACGCGCAAGCGAGGGAATATTTCTGAGGATTTCCCGATCCCTCGCTTGCGCGTCGGGCTTGTATTGCAACGCTTCGTATTTTTCAATTTTCACTTGTAGGTAAAACAAGAAATTCCATCTTAAATGCGCAACATCAAAACTTGCGCTTCGGGCTGGTATTGGTCAGCAATTGTTCCCGTGGGCCATGTCAAAAATATCCTAGAATTTCCTTGACTTGCTCCATGTGTATTGATACACTAATACACCATGTTCACGATCAAGCTAAATTCTGGTGTTCCGATTTACCGTCAGGTATTTACGCAAGTTGTGCGTCAGATTGACTGCGGAAAGCTTGCAAAAGACGAACTGCTTCCTTCGGTTCGACAAATGGCCACGGAGCTGGGCGTCAATCCGATGACGATTTCCAAGGCCTATTCGCTTTTGGAATCCGAAGGCATCGTGGAGCGAAAGCGTGGCGTCGGCATGGTCGTGATCAAGAAAGCTGAAAAGCCCGTCGACTATTTGCGCCCAGGCATCGAAAGCTTGGTCGCCGATGCGAAACAGCTGGGGCTTTCACAAACGCAGCTGAATCAAATGATCAAAAAGCTTTGGAAATAGCGAAACCGGAACACGAACCAGTAGGTGACTGATGAAAAACTCTTCCTTAAAAGCAAAAATTCCCCTTTCGTTGGTCAATGCCTCCAAAGGATTTGACGGCGAAAAGGTTTTGCAAGACGTGTCGCTTGATTTGGAACCCGGCACGATCACGGGCTTACTGGGACGCAACGCGGCGGGAAAGACCACGCTGATTCGGACGGCTGTCGGTTTGTTGAAACCTGATTCGGGACAAGCAAATCTATTCGGCTACTCGGCTTGGGATTGTCCAGCTTCCATTCGCCGTCGTGTGGGCTACGTTTCCCAGAAGTTCGATGACATGCTTTGGCTGTATGTCAAGGACGCGATTTCGTTGGTCGGCAGTTTCTATGAAACGTGGGATCATCAATTGGTCGAACGTTTCCGAGACGAGTGGGATGTGCCGCTGGACAAAAAGATTCAAACGCTCAGTCAGGGTCAACAGCAGAAAGTTGGCATCCTGTTGGCGATTGGACATCGTCCCGATCTGTTGGTGCTGGACGAACCCGTTGCCAGCCTCGATCCGGTCGCAAGGCAAAACTTTCTTCGCACGCTGTTGATGCTCAATGATGAGATCGGCCAGACGATTCTTTTTTCTAGTCACATCACAACGGACATCGAACGGATCGCTGCCGACATTGCGATTCTTCACGAAGGAAAGATTACGTATCACGGCGGCGTTGATAAATTAAAGGAATCCGTCCAGTGCCTTTTCCTGCGAGCCGACTGTTCATTGGACAACATTCGCGATGTGACGGGTGTCATCAGCAGTCGCGTCGACGGGAATCGATTGCAAGTCTGGGTGCGGGACTGGGACGAAGAAAAAAGTGCACAGCTTGGCGAGCAAATTTTCGAAGCTCACGGATCTTCGACGCCTGTTCTGACTGAGGCCGTTGGATTGGAAGAATTGTTCATGGGGATGACATCATGAATCAGTTCCTCCTGACCGCGCGTTCTCTATGCACAGATTCGAAGCTGGTTTGGTTTGCGATGTTTCTGTTCGCGATCATTAGCATTGGGTTTTTAAGATGGTCAATACCGCTCCCCGCAGTCCTTTTCCTTGGATGTGGTTTGACAGGCATTGCTTACACGACACGAAAATATTTTGCCTCTCAACGCAGGCGCTTGGTTCCGGGAATGAACGAAGTTTGTGCGAAGGTCGCGATGTTGGCGATGCTGATCGCCTGTTTGTTGTCGATTGCTTTGATGATTGGTTGCTACGGTTGGATGCCCGAAGTGATTGGCGGATGTTTTCTTGCGATGGCATTCGCTCTATGGATTGGCTGCCTTGAGAAGGCCGCGGTGCCCGTGTTGATTCTGTGCTATGCCATTCCGCTAACGATGGCGTCTTTCAAGGATCAGGTTGAGCCAATCATTGAGACGTATCCGGGGCTCTCAACTGGTGTTCGTTGGGCAATAGGATGCCTGTTGGCCTTGGTCGGATTCGCGTTGTTGGCGAGATTCTGGTTCATTACAACATCGAAGTATTCACCACTGGTCTATCAGGCTCCGAAAGCACAATTGACTGGCGCGGCATCGCGAAGTCGCTGGAGTTCCTTGTCCACTGCCTCCGTCGTCAGCGCCGCTTTGCTGGTGTTCGCGATTTGCTATGGCGCCGTACTGCTGCCACTTAAAGAGGCGACTTTTGAAAACTTGATCCAATCATCAAAAGACGTGGCCGTTGCCGCAACCTTGTCGTTAGCAATCTGTTTTTGCATGTATTTTGTTTGGCAGCAAATGCTAAAACTGCTCTTTCCTTCCAAGCAAAAAATGTCTGATGTTGGCAGTCTGCTGTACGGCGTAGTCGCTTGGCAAGCCTGGCGAACGATCGCCAAAATATACGTTCTCGCAATTGTCGTTGGTTTGTTTCTGGCAAGGATGTACATCGCTCCAGCCTCCGAAGCGAGCGATGCCGGACCCGACATCGTAGCTGGCTTGATGATGCTGTCGTTTGTGGCTGCAATGCTCATGCTGCATGGATTCCCAGCACTGTTTTCACGTTTGTGGATTTTCGGAGCATCTGAGAACCGATCTCAGACGGCCATGATCATCCTGTTGTTGGTAGCCTCAAGGAGTCTAATGTTCTCAATGCTGTCGTTGCCATTCCTGCTCTCGTTGGGAGCGTTTTCTTCATTGGGTTTCGCCCCAACGTTGCTGATCGCAGTTGTATTGATTGGAGTTGGAACCGTTCCCGTTCTGATCATTGCCAAGTGTTATCCGTTTTTGGCCAAGCACGAATCATTCACCGTGGTCGCGATGTTGGCGACGGGAGGAGCAGCCATGATTTTCGCCATTTCAAATTCGAGGTTAATGGTTGAGAAAGCGAGTGAGTTGATCGCGACCGTTGGATCGATTCCCTGTCTGCTGATTGCGTTTATTGCCACGACAATCGTTTGGTGGGCTTGTCTAAAGGTTGCCGCGAAAATGCTCGGCGAGTCTTCTTCGCTAATGGAGTGCCGGAATCAAATCTTCAATCCGATTTCGAATGCGTGACGTTGCGTCGATCATTGTCGCCCAGCTCTCCGAGCTGGTAGCGGGCTGGTGAAATGCGTTTTCTATCAATCGCAGCTCCGCTATGGTTGCACGTCTCAATCCGCACGCCATCAATTCGGAGAATTGAGCGACACTGGCCTTAAGCAACTTTAATACGTCCAAAAGTATTCTTGGATCGTCTTTACATCGTCCGTTTGAGTAAGGCCCAGCTGAAGCAACACTCTTGCCTTTGCCGGATTCAATTGATCTGAAACGACAAACCCATTCGCATCGTCATCAACTTCCTGATTGCGAAGCACAGCGCCGCTGCTACTTCGCGTACTGCGAACGATCACAACGCCCTGCTCTCTCGCTTCAGCCATTGCGGCAATCGCAAGTTTCGAAGCGTTTCCGTTTCCGACTCCAGCCAATACGATTCCTTTGGCGCCCATCTCAACGGCTGCCCGAATCAAATCTCCGTTCATATTTGAATGAGCGAAAATGACGACCACGCGAGGCAACTCTTCGATCGAACGAATTGAGAATATGCTGTTGGTCGTATGGGTCTTCAGTGGTTTTCGATACATGCGAAACGAACCGAAATGCAACGCTCCTAACAATCCCATGTTCGGTGACTCGAAAGTTTGAACCGATAGAGTATTCGTTTTGACGACTTCACGAGCTCCGTGAATTGAATCATTGGCAACGACCAGAACTCCATAGCCGCGAGCTTTCTCTGATGCGGCAACGGCAACCGAGTTGTATAGATTCAGTGGACCGTCAGCGCTCAGTGCCGTTGCAGGTCGCATGGCGCCGGTGAGCACGACGGGTTTGTCGCTGTCGACGACCAAATTCAAATAAAACGCAGTCTCTTCCATCGTGTCGGTGCCATGAGTAATCACTGCGCCAGAAACGGAATCGTTGGAAAGGTGTTTGTCAAGTTCTTTGGCCAACTGCATCCAGACGACATCGTTCATGTCCTGGCTGCCGATCGAAGCAATTTGAATTCCAGTTAGGTTTGCCAAACTGCTGGCTTCGGGAACGGCGTCAATCAAAGCAGAAACTGGAACTTCACCGGCTTGGTAAACGCCGTCATCGCCAGCGGATGCTGTGCCTGCGATCGTGCCGCCAGTCGCCATAACAATGACATTGGGGAGAGATTTTGTTAAGTTGGATTGGCTCATTGAGTGAACATTGCGCGTGTTTGTTACGTAGGAAAGGGTCAGGAGAATCATACTTCATGAGCAAGATTGCAACATCCGGAAAGCGCTGGTTTGTTCGTGGCATGGCGGGAGGGTTCATGTTACTGGCCGCGCTGAACTCAATTTCGTGGTTCTACCTTTCCACTGGCTGGACCGACCTCTGCGGAGCCACTCAAAACGCGGAAACCGAAGCGATTGGGTTTCCTTTCGAAATCTGGCGTGAAGGGCAAGCTTACGGCAACGGCTGGATGCTCAATTTTCCAATGCTTGGGCTAAACTTATTAGCAGCCGTGGCGATTGCAGTTGTTGGTGGATTCGTAGCCCTAGCAGTTGCTCCGACTTTCACTCGAATCATCGAAGAGTTTGAAGCGAGTGAAAAACCAGACCGCCCGCTGCGGTTAACGTTTTCTGTTAGGGGCCTGTTTGTCGTAACGACCATCGCCGCCGTGTTCCTTGGCGTGACGCGAATGCTAGGAGTTTCGCCTTGGCTGTTGGGTGCGATCTATTTCGCAGGACCGCTTGTTCTGATCCTGATCGCGATGGCTCCCGTTGGATTGCATTGGGAGCAGCGAATCGTGATCGTTATCGCGTTTGCGATCTTCATGCTTGTTGGCAGTGTGATGGCCGGCACGAAGATGGGGATGGAGTTTGATCGAGTTCTCTTTGGCGTGTTTATTTGCTGGGTTCCGCAGAGCGTTTTCGCGGCCGCGTTGAGTCTGGTGTGGAGTGCGATGCCATCGAGACTCGCCAATACCGTTCAGCGAAGGTGATGTCACTCTTCGTTTTGGCTTTTCAGTAGGGTCGTTGCAGTTGGGGAGGTGGCATAAGCCTCTGGCTTGTGGATATGCAGAAAACAGGCCAGAGGCCTATGCCACCGAGACTGACTACTGGGCAACGTTCACGAAATCAGTCCGCTCAAGCACGCCGGTTTGGTTGCTTTGCGTTAGAACTTTGACGGGATGCTCACCCGGATTCTTGCCGGTCACGTAGAGTACACCTTCGAGTGATTCACCCGGTCGAAGAGTGCGACGCGTGTTAAAGTCGACTTGCGGCACGGCTGCATAAACGTTGTTGGATGTGCTGAGCCCAGAATTCTGAGGGTCGAAATTGCTGTAGAGCAAACCATCCGGCAACGCGATCGAGACATTAACGTTCTCATGAACGAACGTGTCGTTGTTCGTGATGCGAAACCTAACAGGAGCTTCGTCCCTGCGAGCAGCGCTAATCGGTTGTTGCGTAGATTGCATCAAAATGCCCAAGCCGCTCTGCGAGCCGAGTCGCTCTGCGTCGCTGGGAACACCGATAGGCGGTTCGCCGCTCGGGCCCGTTGCCGGATTGCCGGAGTTAGGGATTCGTGGCGTGGATTCAAAATTCGGTACCGTTTGGTCGTTGCCGCGATTGCTGTTGGTGCCGTCCACAGAATCGACTCGGATGGCAAGCTCTTTGGATGCGGTAACTTCTTCAGCTGACGTAACAGTGAACAGCATGTTTGCGTTGCCGTCGACACTGAGGCCTTCGTATTCGATATCGACAACCGTTGAATCGCCGGGCTCAAGACGACCAACTTCCAGCAACAGCGGATCGCCACCAGATCCGTCGCCCGCAACGGTCGCGTTTTCGCTAACGGCGACGGGTTGAATCGCTTGTTCGAACTGGTTCTCGATCACGACTGAGTTCAGCGGAACATTGCCGGTGTTGGTGACGACGGCCTTGACCAGAGTCGTCTCGCCAACGCGAATCGGCGGACCGCCCTGCAGTTGAAGACTGACTCCCGAAGCACCACCCTGCGAAACGACGACGCACTCAAGCAATCCTGCGTCATGTCCGCCATCGGCAACCACATCCAAACGGAAGCACTGCCGTCCGGCTTGGATTGCTTGAAAGCCGATTGGAATGTCCTTGCGTTCTCCGAAAGCGATCTCATCGATCGTGGCTTCGATCACGCGTGACGATCGGCCTTGAGCAACCAGTCCCGCATCGGGAGTGACTCGCAATTGCACGTTTCGAAGTGGCTCGTCACATTGATTTACCAATCCAATGTCGAAAATAATTTCGTCGCCAACTTTCGCAAACTCCGGACCAGCGACCTCCAGGCCAATGCAGGCTCCGGAGATTTCAGTTTGAGCACACGCTTCGGTGCGAAGTCGATCACTCGCGCTGGCGACCTCGAAGCACATGCCAACGTTGCCGCGTTTCTTGCTCTTGAGTTGCAAGTCAATAATGCGAGGCTGACTTCCGGGTGCAATGTCGCCAAGGTCCCATTGATACTGACTGCCGTACTGAGTCGGCTTCGGGCTGCTGGAAATGTATTCGATGCTCGGATCGAAATCCTTGGTCGAAACGACAACTCCGCGAGTCAACTGATCGCCAGGGTTAGTGACTTCGACGCGATAATTGAACGGCTCATCTGAAACGGCATCGGCAGGTCCGATCGCGCGAATCGTTAACGCGGGGGCACTCCAAGTGACTTGAGTCAGTCCACTTTCGACGACCAGTTCAGGCTCTTGTCCAAACGCTGGACGGACGACATCAACGCGAACTTGGGTCACGCCAGGTTCGAACTGCCCTGCCCTTTGGCGGATCTGTACGATGCCTTCTCCGTTGCGGTTGGTGGTTGCTTCCGCGGTTTGAGAACCCGCAGGCGCGAACTCGGCGGGCGCTCCACCGACGATGGAATAACGCACTTTCCAGCCCTCAACGCCGCCGCTTCCGTCGGATCGGGTCACGACGGTGGTCAGCGGAGAAACCGTTCCAGCGGTCGCGGATATTGGAGTCGGAATTGCCCAGTTGCCATCGACCCAGTGAATGCGAGTTGATGCTCGGCGACGGTCCCAGCCTTCAGCAGCCGGTGCGACGCCAGTCAGATAAGTCGTTCCCGGTGACTCCGATGAAAGGCTCAGGTACGTTTGACCTTTGAGCAATTGAATGTCATCCACGGGAGTTGGTGTGCCGCGAGTCAGCATCAATGGCTTGAGTCCGGTTCGGCCCAACGCGTTCTGACCGTCGATCTTTTTCGCCGTTGGACTGACGGCTTTGTTGAATCTTGGATGATGCATTCCGCCGACTTCGATGATCTGACCGACGCTGTCATTTGAAAGCATCCATTCAAGCGGCTGATTCTTGACGAAGTATCCATCGCCACCACAGATGCCAGCCAGTACGACGACTTCACTGCCAACGGGAGCAACGATTCGCGAAGGCGTCATCACCAGCTGTCCGTTTTGCCCAGGCGTCTTGAAGCCGTCGGTCCGCGGAATAAAGTGACGCTTTTTCGGTTGGCTGTTTTTGCATCCACCAAGACAACCCGCATCATTGCAGTTGGCATTTCCACATGGCGGAGCCTTCGGTGCTCGCGTGAAGGCGGGGCCAACGGGATAGTTGGACGGTTGAATGATGTTTCGCCGCTGCGGGTTGAATTGCGGAGTTTGAAACGGTCGAGCGGTCGGTTGCTGGAACCCTCGTTGATTGAAAGTTGGCTGGGTAAAACGCTGTTGTCCGAACCCTAGTTGTCCGAACCCTGGTTGCTGAATGCGAGGCTGCACTTGGGGGCCTTGGTAGCTGAGGCCTCTTGGCGTTGGGCCGAGCCCCAGCGAATTGACGGTGCCGCCTTGAGGAGCGAGGATTCCGCGGTTGTTGGGCAGAAGACTGCGGCCAAGCGGATCAAATGTTTGAGCGGAAGCATCTGCTGCCGAGCACACCAACAGAAAGACCGCGACAACGATGGCGAACATCCATCGCGATACGTTTCGAATTTGACGTTCCATGTCGTCGGTCCTTGAAAAACAAAATCCAGCGCGTAAGCGTTGCTCACGGTTTCGATGAAGTCGTTAGATTCCGTTTGCGGAAACTTTGTTTTTCCTTGAAGAGGTAGCGATTGCTCCGATCAGTGAAAGTTTGCGTCCTCCGCTGACTAGAAATTGCATGGACTGGCGTAGGCTCCGTCATTCGGAGAGTTACCCAAGTGCGTGTTGGCAATCACAACCCGATGCGTAAGTTTTGAAGCGGTACTATTTTGGCCCATCCCGAAGGGATTCAAGCTATTAGCCGGTGATAAGCGCAGCGCCATCACCGGATTCGGTCGACAGCAAACATGATCCTGAAGGGATCACAGCGGGCGTTTGCTGCGATCCCTTCAGGATCGAATCGTGCATCCTTAGAGTTTCCGGAGGTGGTCGCTACGCTCGACCTCCGGCTAATGGCTGAAATTCCTTCGGAATAAAAATGTGGGCAACTTCAAAACGCGTAAGCGAGGTGCAGCGTTTGCCCCGCTCACCGGCTCGTTGATATGATCGAAATCGAGATTGTTGTGCCAGCCGTTTAGGCGCTAGCCTCGGTTAACGACGCTTCAACCGGGGCTAGCGCCCAAACGGCTAATTAAATCAACAAGCCGTCACGCGTCGGGTTAAGATTTGCGCTGACAAACAAAAACCAAGCAAATTTCCTATGACACATTGGGAAAGAAAATTGGCTACATTATTGGGGCGAGATATTTGGGTCATCACATTTCCAACAATCAATCGGGATCAATAAAGCATGATTGTCGTCAATACAGAAACTGTCGCGGGCTATCGCGTTGTTGAAGTCAAAGGAATCGTTCAAGGCAACACGGTTCGCGCGAAACATGCCGGACGTGATATCGCTGCCGGTTTTAAGAATCTGGTCGGCGGTGAACTCAAAGGCTACACCGAGTTGTTGACTGAATCGCGACGGGAGGCCATCGAAAGAATGATGGGGCAAGGACAGCAGCTTGGTGCCAATGCGATCGTCAACGTGCGATTCACGACCAGTGCTGTAACTTCGGGAGCCGCCGAGCTCTATGCTTACGGAACTGCAGTGGTCGTGCAGCCGCTGGCGTAGCGTTTTGAACTCAATTCTGATTTTGGAGAAATGCCATGGGCGGATTAATCTTTGCATTGATTGTCACCGTGTTCCTGTTGATTCTCGGGTTCACTGTCGGGACGATCCTCGAGAAACGCCACTTCGGGAGACTTGACGATCGTGAGGCCGTCAATCGAATGACGTTGCAGACTCAGTCGAAGATTTTCCTCAGCCCCACCGCTGGTGGAAAAACGCCAACGATGATCCACAGCGAAACCGTTGTCGCCAGCGACTACTTCAAGAATTTTCTCTCCGGATTTCGGAAGTTCTTTGGCGGTGAAATGAAAAGCTACCACTCGCTGATGGAACGGGCTCGCCGCGAGACGTTGGCAAAACTCATTGAGCAAGCTCGTGAAATGGGTTACAACGCCGTCTGTAATGTACGATTGGAACCAGCCGACGTTTCTGGTGCGATCCACAATCCGAAGAAGAAATCCGTGATGGTTTGCATTATCGCGACCGCAACGGCTTACGATAGCGACGTGGTCACAACCGCGCCGCCGACAAAAATGGAGAAGCCTGTTTAGGCAAAATCGATGACGATACATATTCCTGTCCTGATGGATGAAGTCCTCGAGGGCTTACAACCTGAAGGCAGCAAAGTCATCGTCGACGGGACGCTTGGCGGAGGCGGTCACACCGCTGCAATTCTTGAGCGACTTGGCCCTGAAGGCAAAGTCATTTCTTTCGATCGCGATCTTGATGCGGTCGAGGCGGCTGCTGCGAAGATCGATGATCCTCGCTTCACGCCCGTACACGGAAACTACGCGGACTTTCCTGAACACTTGAAGCGGATGGGAATCGATGCGGTCGATGGAGTGCTGTTGGATCTTGGGTATTCAAGCGACCAGTTGGCCGACGAAGATCGCGGGTTCAGTTTTCAGAACGAAGGCGAATTGGACTTGAGGTTTGATCGACTCGACGGCGAACCGGCTTGGCGATTGGTCAATCGACTCAGCGAGAAACATTTGGCTGACCTAATTTACAACTATGGCGAAGAACGGTTATCGCGACGAATCGCGCGAAAGATCGTTGCCGTCCGACAGGCTGAGCCAATCAAGACTTCTCAGCAACTTGCGCGCGTCGTTCGCAGTTGCGTGCCGCGATCCAAAGGCCATTCAATCGATCCAGCGACGCGGACGTTTCAGGCGATTCGAATCGCGGTCAACGATGAGCTGAAGTTTCTGAAAGAAACGATGGTTCGGTTGCCCAAGTTTTTGAATCTTGAGGGCCGTGCTGCGTTGATCAGTTTCCATTCTTTGGAAGATCGAATCGTCAAGCAATCGATCAATGCCAGCGATGAAATGGAGCCCATCAATCGTAAGCCGATCATGGCTTCGGATGCTGAGCTGGATGCAAATTCACGGAGCCGTAGTGCGAAGTTGCGCGTTGCGAAACGGATCGTTGCGATTCCAATGCGGTAGCATTTTGGAGGGTCTGTTTTGCTCCCCTCAGGCAATAAGTTGGCTTTTTACGAATCGGCCAACTCATGTATACTGTTAGTCGAACTCAAGTTCTGAAATATTTGTAGACGGAGACACCATGAAGAAAACGTTGACGGCCCTTTTTGTTGCATGCTGCTTGTGCGTGCTTGGCTGCGAAGTCCCGGAACCTCCAGTTAGCGCTGCTCCTGCAGGCGGCTGATGAAAGGCTCCTGCCGCGTCCAGTTCGGACGCTTCACCAACTGCTGATTGTGATGGCGATTGCGAAGACACCGCGAAGGAGGAATCAAAAGATTCCGCTGATGAATCTTCTCAATCGAGCACTCCCGATTCAGCCTCGGAGGATTCTACTTCGGAGGATTCTGCTTCGGCAGAAACCACGACGACCTCCGAAAGTTCATCGACCGATGAATCTCTTGAAGATTCAAGTGTTGATCAATAGTTGACGATTGCTTAGCCGCCGGATTTTCGGCGGCTGGACAACCGTTCCCCGTTGATGCCAATAGCTTCTTCGACGACCACGCCATCTTTGGATGACCACCTGAATTCGAATTGCTTTCCGTCGCGATCGTTGAGAATCATTTCTTTGTAGGCCGACGGTTCCATTTTTTCGGTCGTGGTCGCAAAGTTCATCAGGTCATCGGTCGACGTCGGATCTTTAAAAGATATCGGAAGATGCCCTTTGGCTTTTACGAATGCGTTCGCCAACTCTCTGATCGCCGAAATCTTCGACTTGCATTTTTCTTTCGCCAACATGGTTTCCAATTTGGTTAGGCTTTCAATCAGTAAGCTGGTTCTGGAGAATGCACCAGCGTGGCCGTCCGAAGACAGAATGATCTCGGCGTCAATGTTTGCTTCTTTGCAGCGGTCGATGAAACTCTCAGGAGACGATGTCGGCACCAGTGAGTCTGATGTTCCATGAAAAAGTACAGCGACAGGATCGTCGTCGGTGATGAATGCCGCCGGGGAGGCTTGAGCATATTTCTCGGGATCTGAAGCACGCGTTGCGTCCAACCAATATTTCAACGTCGTCGATTCCTCATCGATCCAACTGAACTCCATCGGCGATCCGCCAGCGATCAACCCATCGATTCGCGAGCTGTGTTTTGAATAGGGTTCGAGCACGTTGCCTTCGAGCCCGTCGTCTTTGTCGGTGGTGGCCAGCATCGACGCCAAGTGCCCTCCCGCGGAATAGCCAAACGCATAGACACGATTGGGGTCCGCATTGTATTTTTCTGCATGTTCACGAATCCAACGCACCGCATGTTTGCAGTCGTGGATCTGGGCAGGCCATTTGTGATCGGGAGCGAGTCGATAATTGATCGCCATCACGACGTAGCCGCGGTTGGCTAGGATTCTGGCATGGCGAAACATCGCGAATTTGGTTCCCGTCGTCCAAGCACCTCCGTGGATCGCCAGCATGATCGGCCGAGGATCGTCGGATTTCGGTTGGTAGATGTCACATTTGAGCTCGAAGCCGTCTCCCGATGCAAAAACGATGGCTCCATGTTTTTCATGTTTAAATCGTTTTGGCTTGGGCGTCTCTTGTGCGCAAGCCGTGTTGGCAGCGAATAGAACAAGAAATAGAACTCTGATGAACATGGTGGCATAAGCCTCTGGCTTGTGAACATGCAAAATTGAAACACGCAGCCTTTAAAAAAGATCAATTGAACTGACAAACTCGGATATACAGACTCAGACATGCAGTTCACAGGCCTATGCCACCTCAAATTCTGACGATCGCCGTGCCGCTAACTCTTCGGACTAACCGTCGCATTTCCAAAACACTAACCGTCGAAAGGACTCGAGCTGCCGGTAATTCGCTGTGTTGGATCAGCCAATCAATTTCCGTTGCGTCTTCGGAGACCAGTTGCAGGATTTGAGTTTCCTGTTCGTTCAACTTTAATTCGGCTGGCGAACGGATTGTAAGAGACTCCCCGGAAGATGTTTCAATTTTCGCCGCCGACGGCATCGGGCCCAGTTGCTCCAAAACATCGTCAACACTTTGCACCATCGTCGCGCCGTCGCGAATCAGTGCGTTGGTTCCTTTGGACATGCGATCCGTCATTCGTCCGGGAACCGAGAAAACTTCGCGGCCCTGCTCATTGGCGAGCCTCGCGGAAATCAGTGCCCCACTGCGATCGGCGGCTTCAACGACGATGACACCCAGTGACAGGCCGGTCACAATCCGATTACGCCGCGGAAAAGATCCACTCTTGGGCGCTTGCTGAGGAAGTGACTCCGACAACACGGCTCCCGACTGGGAAATTTCATCGGCGAGCGATTGATGTTCTGGTGGATACATTTTCAAAAGTCCACCACCGAGAACTGCGATCGTGCGACCGCCAACAGCGAGTGCTCCTTTATGTGCCGCCGCGTCGATGCCACGCGCCAAACCTGAAACGATCGTCAGTCCCGCCAATGCCAATCCTCGAGCAAGCTGATCAGCGACTTTGATGCCGTAAGATGATGCGTGCCGTGTCCCAACGATGGCGATGGAGAGTTCGTCGCAAGGCAGAACGTTTCCTTTGCCGAAAAGAATCGTTGGCGGATCGTAAATTTCCTCTAGGCGTTTCGAGTAACCTTCGCCGCCACGTTGCAGAATCGAGATTCCATGCCCCTGGCAACAATCGAGCAGCGGTTCGATGTCGATGTCGGAAGCGAGAGCAATGTTGTTGCTTAGTTTCGCACCAACTCCCGGGATGCCACGAATGTCGCTTGGGCTGGCGGAGAGGACTCCTTCGGGCGAGCCGAAATGCTTGATCAAGTCCCCGTAAATGCGTGGTCCGATTCCTTGTACCATTTGTAGCCGCAACGCAGAATTGCGTTGAGCGCTCTGCATTCGCGGGTTTGATTTGTATTCGTCTGGAGTTTCAGCGACAAAGTTGTTTTCCAGTGATTCAGACATGAGATCAGTATCGCATTTCGTTTTGTGAACTACCAGCGACAAAACAGCTCTCGAAAACTTAAAGTTTCGGCATTGTTGAGAAAATATTTGGGCCATGCGAGTCGTAGCAGCATTTTCTGGCCCGAACGGATTCAATAGCGTAGTCACGGGCGAGTTGGTTTTTTGGCTTGCTCATGACTGACCTCCTCGTTGGTCGGCTTCCTTGTACTCGCCTTCCAAACGCTGACGCTCGGTTTCCAGTTGGGCTTGCAGAGTTTCTTTGCTGGGCAAGTTCAGTTGGTAACGCGACACGAACAGCGAATTGTCCATGCCCGCCAGTGCGTACTCGACCAATGATTGATTACGCTCGGTGCAAAGCAGGATGCCGACGGGCGGATTGTCGTCTGCGCCGCGGACGTTGCGGTCGTACCAACTGACGTACGTGTTCAACTGGCCGATGTTTTCGTGACTGAATGATTCCAGCTTCAGTTCGACCAGCACGTGGCACTTGAGGATGCGGTGGTAGAAGACGAGGTCGACGAAGTTGTGGGTGTCGCCGATCAGGATTCGCTTCTGACGCGATTCGAAACAGAAGCCTTCGCCCAGCTCCAAAAGGAACTCCTGTAGTTTGTCTAGCAATTGAGCTTCGAGATCGGTTTCGCTCATGACCTCAGCCGGACGCAGGCCAAGGAATTCGAAGATGTACGGGTCGCGGATGACGAGTGCTGATGGCTGAGTTTCGGCGGTGGTTGCGGTCAGCTGATCCAGTTTCTGTTTGTCGGTGGACAGCTCGCTGCGTTCGTAAAGCAGGCTGGCGATCTGTCGCTTCAATTCGCGGACGGACCAACCGCCGGAGATGCACTGGGATTCATAGAATGCCCGTTTTTCTGTCGAATCGACAGCTATAAGTTCTGCGATATGAGTAAAGGAAAGCTTAGTGATGAGGTCACTCGAACAAACGGGAGTCGGTGACTCCCGATTTGCTTCAGAAACGGGCGACGCTGTCACCCGTTTTTGCCGCAAGTCCTTTAAGTCGTTGGATGGCAGTAGTTTACGGAATTCGGGAGTCAGTGACTCCCGAATTCCCGGGTAGGTTTGAAAGAACTTTCGATACCGCCGAAGTTCTCGCACCTCGGAACGGCTGATACCGGCCCGACTCAATTCCTTGGCGAGCCGATTGAGCAACTTGTCGCCGTACGCGGCTCGGTCTTGGCCGTGCTGTTCAAATTCGACAATATAGAACCCGATCAGCCAGTTCCGAACGGTCAGGCTGATGTTGACGGCACGAGATGCATGGCTGGCCAATCGCCCATCGACGAATTCGATGGTGCTGAGCAGTTCGGTGAACTGTGATGGTGTTGTGAGTTGAGTGTTATCAGTCACGGCTATTTTCCACCGCCCGATGATGTCAACGCGGCGGCGAGTTCGCTTTTGAGTTGGTTGAGTATTTCGCGGCTGGCGGTGCGGATCGCCCCGGCCGGCGTCAGCGTTATGCGGGTTCTTGATGTCGAGGTTGTCGCCGTTCTCTCTAATTTCGGCGGCACTTAACCTAGCCGTGGATTTGTATTCTGACTGTTCAGATGAGTGGAGGCAAGCATCGTCCATGAATCTTCGCTCCTCTCCCGTTCTTTTTTCGAAGCGATTCGCAAGTGAGGAATTCAAAACGTGGGAGAAACTTTAGTCTCTCGCCTTGGCTCGTCTTTTGAAAACTTCCCATGCGGGACGAAGTGTGCCGTTAGAATCATGCAGGCCAAGTGAACCGATGAAATTTGCCAACGACTTGGATTCATCATCGGTACCGTAGTAGGAAACTTGTTCTTGCACGAACGCCGAAGGGAAGTCGTTCATCATGAAGTAATTGATCATCGGAACTCGATCTCCAAGTTCGTCCCACGCATCGAATACTTGCTCCACAAAGACAGCTTGTTTCTGCGCCGATCCGAGTGACGTGTGAGCGGGGAAGCCGATTTCCTGAAACACGATTGGACGCGTGTCGAGTTCGGCTGCAAGTGCGATCAAGTCGACCTTGGTTGAAGTTGGGTTTTTGAACGTACCTTCGAGGCCATGTTGCCCGTGATAGTAAGTTAGGAAATGTGCATCCATTGAGGCCACCAATCTGCGAAAGTCAGGTCGGGTGGCACCTTCGTCGGTCATTGTCGTGCCAACCAACAAGTTTGGCGAAATCTGTTTCGCGTGCTCGCGACCGGCAGTCAGGAATTCCTTGAATGCGATTTCGTCGCCCGGGTTGGCGGCGAGATAAACGTCGGTTTCGTTGCCGATCGAAAGGAAGCGGACTCGGTTTTTCAAAAACGGATCCAACGCATCCAACAGTTCGCAAAATCGATCGATGACTTCGGAAGAGTTAAGCGGCTTGCCCTGCAAGTCGATCGGAAGTTCCTTGGCCGTCGTGTTGACGACTTGAATTCCAAGAAACAGAAACCTTCCGGAATTGAGTTCAACGCTCTTTTTTAGTTTGTCAAACGTAAACTGGCCCGGCGATTGTTCGAGGCTCGGCCACGAGAACGTCAGCACTGCAGCGTCGCAGCCAGCGCGTCTGCTTTTCTGGTTGGCGGCCAGCACGTCGTCAGCTGTTGGCGCCGGTTCCAGCAACGGCAAGTCAGTCATCGCCAGAACGCGACTGGGTAATTTGGTTGGAAGCGTTTCGTCGGATTGCATCCAGGATTCGGTTTGCCATTCACTGGCCGGTTTCGCGTTCGGGGCGGACGACATCATCCACATCAGGGCGATCATGAAGATGATCCAAAGCCCAAAGGCAACGGCCAGCAGCGAAATTGCAATCCACTTCAACATTGGAGACTCCGCTCAAGAACAGGCTCGAAGAGCGGCTTCAATTACATCCGGTTTCGGAGAGGGAACTGCTTTCACGTCTCCAAGCTTGGTCGGCAGGATGAAGCTAAGTTTTCCTGAGGCGACTTTTTTGTCACGAGTCATCGCTGCGATCAATTCGGATTCTTTTCCAGTCGGGCAGGTCACCGGCAGTCCTGCTGACTGAAAGACGGATCGTTGTCGATCGCAAAACGCCTCATCGACCATGCTAAGCTGTTTTGCGAGTTCGGCTTCGGCGACCATGCCGATTGAGATTGCTTCTCCGTGGAGGTATTCGCCGTAGCCATAAACCGCTTCGATGGCGTGACCAATCGTGTGGCCGTAGTTCAGAATCGCGCGGCGACCGGACGTTTCCGTTTCGTCTTCGCGAACGACGTCGGCTTTGCACTGACAACAGCGCTGAATCAGTTCCGTTACGATCGCTTGTTCGCGTTTCAGGATCGATTCAATGTTGGATTCGATGCGAGCAAACAGGTCCGCGTCCATGATGAGGCCGTACTTGATGACTTCGGCGAGTCCCGCACCGTAGTTGCGATCGTCGAGGGTTTTCAAAACGTCGATGTCGATGATCACGGTCTTCGGTTGCCAGAAAGCTCCGACCATGTTTTTGGCTTGCGGAAGATTGACTCCTGTTTTTCCGCCAACACTCGAATCGACTTGCGCCAGAAGTGAGGTTGGCATTTGAATGAAGTCGATGCCGCGAGCAAATCCCGCGGCCACGAATCCGGCGAGGTCTCCGACGACTCCGCCGCCAAGAGCAAGGATAACGGACTTGCGGTCAGATGGCATTTTGATCATCAACTGCCAAAGTTGATCGCACTGATTAATGTTCTTGGATTGCTCGCCCTCAGGCACGATGACAGAATTGACTCTGGCCGCCACGGGAATCAACGCAGCCTCGACCTTCGCCAGATACAAGTCTGCGACTTTGGAATCGCTGACCACGATGACATGCCGATCAGCAATAAACGGAGTGCATAGGGCGCCGAGTTGCTCGAGCAAGCCCGAACCAATGTGGATCTCGTAGCTGCGATCTTCGAGTTGGACATCGACGTTGGCAGTTGGCATCAGGGATTTCTCCGGGTGACAGAATTGGTATTGGATACTTCGTTCGTTTAACGGCAAGCCGTAGGCGACTGCGGTGCATGTGGCGTAGTCGCCTACGGCTTGCCGTTAAACGATCTGCTCAAACGTTGAACAAAATGGCAAATCTAATGTGTCGCGTCACCGGCATTGGTCGGCGTGCGAATACTCTCCACCATATCGACGATCTCTTGCGGTGGCGGTGGCGTCACCATCGAGACGCCTGCCGCGACGGCAAAGTTCACCAACATCCCAACGAAACCAATCCCTTCTGGCGAAATACCAAACAGGTAATCTTTGTGTTCGACCATAAATTGGAAGTAAATAATATACCCCAGCGTCAAACCAATTCCGGCGATCATGCCCGCGATCGCGCCTTCTCGATTGATACGCTTTGAGAAAATTCCCATCAGGATCGTTGGAAAGAACGATGAAGCGGCTAATCCGAATGCGAACGCAACGGTCTTGGCCACGAACTCCGACGGTGGATTGATTCCAAAGTATGCCGCGATTGCTAGGAATGAGAACGAAGCAACTCGTGCCGAAAGTACTTCTTGCTTGTCGTTCATGTTTGGCGTAACGATTTTTTTCAACAGGTCATGTGAGATTGAAGTCGACAGAACCAGCAATAATCCGGCTGCTGTCGAAAGAGCCGCCGCGACGCAGCCAGCCATCACCAAGGCGACCACCCATTTCGGCAGCCCCGCCATTTCCGGATTGGCCATCACAAGAATGTCTTTCTCGTAATAGAATTCGTTGTCGTTGGCCGTAAGTTGGTTCTTCAGCTCTCTCGCGCCGTTCGCCAACCTGTGCTCTCCGTGGTAAAGAGGTTTCTTGTTGAAGACCAGATTCTTCGGAGGTTGTGCGCCGCCGTTGCGTTGACTCCAACCCGCACCTGATTCAAACACTGGGCCTTTTCCAGAGTATTGAATCTTTCCATCCTGATTTTTGTCAGCCCACGCGATCAACCCGCGACTTTCCCAGTTCTTCATCCAGTCAGGCGCTTCTTCGTACGTGACGCCGTTGACTTCCGTGATCAGATTCGTTCTGGAAAAAGCTCCAATCGCGGGAGCAGTCAGGTAGACAACGGCGATGAATAACAATGTCCAGCAAGCAGACTTGCGAACGGCCTTCACGGACTTCACGGTGAAGAAACGCACGATCACGTGGGGTAATCCAGCCGTGCCACACATCAACGCGGCGGTAATGCAAAACATGTCCAGCGTCGTCAGGCTGCCGTCGGTGTAACTGGCGAAACCGAGGTCGGTGTTGAGTTGATTTAATTTTTGCAACAGCGGGACAGATGCTTCAGCACCGTCTTTGGTGTAATTGCCGATCAGTCCCAGCTGTGGAACCATGTTTTCGGTTAACAGAATCGAAATGAAGACAGCAGGAATGGTGTAAGCAAATACCATCACGCAATATTGAGCCACTTGCGTGTAGGTAATTCCCTTCATGCCGCCGAGACCCGCGTAGAAGAAAACGATGGCGGCTCCAACGAGAACTCCCAGCCAAATTTCGACGCCAAACAGATTTGAAAACACCAGACCAACGCCGCGCATCTGGCCCATGATGTAGGTCATGCAAATGAAGACCGCACAGACGACTCCAACGAAGCGGGCGAAATTTGAATAGAAACGATCTCCCAGAAAGTCAGTGACGGTGAACTTGTTGAACTTTCGCAAGTACGGCACGATCAAAATCGTCAGTAGCACAAACCCGCCGGTCCAGCCCATTAAGAACCGTGACGCGTCATAGCCACTTGCAGCGACGATTCCGGCCATCGAAATAAATGTTGCGGCTGACATCCAGTCGGCGGCCGTCGCCATGCCGTTGGCAAATGGAGAAACGCCTCCGCTGGCGACGTAATATTCTTTCGTCGTCGCGGCTCGAGTTCGAAACGCGATCAGAATGTAGAGTCCGAATGTGGCTCCGATGAATAGATAGTTCCAAAGATCCTGGCTCATTACTCATCGTCCTTTCCGAAACCGTGACGACGATCGATTCCGTTCATTGCGATCATGTAAACGAACAGCAGGATCAGGAATCCGATGATCGCTCCTTGCTGAGCCATCCAGAATCCAAACGGAGCATGTCCGACGTTTGGCATGGTCTTGTCGAGGAATTCGCGAAACAGAACTCCACAGCCAAGCGAAATGAACGCCCAGATGCCAAGAATGATATAGACGACGTTGAGACACTGTTTCCAGTAGCGATCACTGTCGCTGCCGGGCGTTTCGGGTGAATTCATGTTTCAAAAGTGATCGGAAGATGACGGAAGCTTGGATGCGAGATTATCGCACAAGTTCGCCTATTCCGCGAATGGCCTTCTTGCTCCCGTTCCTAGTTCTCTGTGACCGGCCCAAAAGCCAATCGGAAGCAGCGAAGGTTACTTGGCTTGAGTCAAACTTGTGCCCAGTTCGTCTTCTTGAGCGACGATGCGTGTCGTCACTAAAAAGTAGACTTGTTTCTTTACGTTGACTGATTTCGATTTTGCGAACGGCAATTTCCCAGTTTGCTTTTCCTCAATTTCAATCTGCAACCTAGGATCAATGAACAGCGTTTCGCCATCTACCAAAGAAGCTGATAAATTAACTCGTTTCAATGTTTGCTCTGGGATCTGCACGTTGACTCCGGCCTGATCCGTTCCGGAAACAGTAAACGTTTCGACATTTGAAATCTTCGAATGAACCAAGTTCGCGCTCAGTTCGATTTTGCCGTTGTTGACCACCGGATTGACTCGAAACATGAACCCGTCTTCGATCGTTTGAATGATCGGTTGATGAGCAATCGCGACATCGCCAACGACGGGCTTTACGCCAACGACGAACGGACGAAGGTTCGTGTCGCTGACGGTTGCCGTTCGGCCAGAGTAACACGTAACCGTCGGCGCTGACGTGACAGTTTGGTTAGTCAAAGCTTGAGTTAATTTGGCGACTCCATCGTCGTCGAGTTTCGCCAACATCACCGGCACCGCGCGGCGGACTGACTCGCAAGCCGCAGCCATTTTTACCGTTGAGTTTGCTGGAGCGGTGGCGTTGCTGACGCGGCTTGCTCCAACGTTCGCGTCTGCTTCAATCGCAGGCATGGAGCCAGTGTGGACTTCGAACGAACCGCGTTTGAAGAATGACTTCAGCGGAACGTCGCAATCGAGATCAACGGCAATGCGGCGAACTTCCACGACGACGGTCGAGGTTTCATCATCAGCGATGTTGCCTTGGTATTCTGGCTGCCAATTGGCAAGCGGACTGGCAAGGTGCTTGGCGTTGTTTGGCAATGCCGCATGCTGAGCAATCGTTTCGGAAGTTCCGAATAACGGAAGTGCCAAAGTGCCAATCAGTATCGCAGCAGAAAATGAAAGTCGCATGGCAGATCCTTGTGAACAGAGCCGTTTGTACGCATATCGTGTGGCAGAAATTTGCAGCGTAGTAAACAGGGATCTCGCTAGCTAACTAGGCTAACGACCTTTTCCTTCGGGTCGCGATGACCGTCGAAGCAAACGCAAAGAGTAACAGCGCACTCGGTTCTGGAACCGCAGTGATTGAACCGCCTCCACCAAAAAGACTGAAGTTGGTTAGCACAACGCGATTTGCCCCGTAGTCACTATCGGCACCGTAGAACACATTGAACTGAAACCGCTCGTCAACGGTCGTCAGCAGACCGCCGTTGTCAATGTTCCAAAACGCTCCGCTGATTTCATGCGAGTCCGTGAGTTCGATAATAGAGAATTCGAATCCGGCCAAGTCATCAATCACGACATCATCAGATGTTCGAATTCGAAGATAGCTACCCAGATCATCGGGGTTGTATATCGGAAGAATGCTCATGTCCCCATCGATTGTCAACAAGTCGTAGCCTTCAGCAGCACCTTGCTCTACGCCAGCAATGTCGAAAACCAATTCCATTTCAGTTACATCCGCGAAAAAGTTCATTGGACCAACAAACACATCTCCTGATATTTCCAAATGCCCGCTACCGAATCCAGGCGAAAGCTCTCCGCCACGCAAGTAGAGATTTGGTGCTTCCAGTCTTCCGTTGCCGAGAACTTTACCATCCCACATGACGATCCCGTCATCACTGGACAAGACTCCGTTATCAAGAATCAACTGCGATCCAACGTATTGATGATAGGCTTCATTCGCAAAAGTAATCTCTCCTCCATTGCGAGCCGAAACCGTCCCCAGGTTTCTGAAGTTGTTTCGCGAAGTCGATTGGCCAATGATTTCCATTCGCTGGCCCGATCCCGTAGCTGAAATCGTTCCTCTGTTGGCAATGCCCTGCCAAGGGTTGGCAAACTGGTTTTCAATTATCTTCCCGCTTCCGGAAACGGTCGTGCCTGCTTCGAACTCGAAAGAAGACGAACTGGATTGTTGAATTTGGCCTCCACCAGACAGGTTGATCTCCAGAGCCGACAAAATTCCTTCGGTCGAAAAAACGGAGTCTGGCCCGTCGACCAAAACCTTGACATTGTCTTTAAAATGTTTGTCGCCTTGAGCGGTCAGATGAGCTCCGTCACGAATCTCAACATCCCCAGCAAGGTAGCTATCGTCTCGCACAGAGAGTGAAGCTCCATTGAGAACGGTTTTTCCGCTAACGACAGTGTTTCCCCAAAGCCCAACGGTTGCGCCACTGCCAACGATCAGATCACTGTCAATGATCGTGTCTTCAAATGTTCCCGAGATTCTGTTCGCGATAGCCGTGAGATCCAGCTCACCACCGAGCACGGACGACGTGTCCGAGAATGCAAAATTTCCACTTGGTGTAAACCGCTCTCCCTCCGAGAGTTTCAATCGACCTTCGAGGCTTATCATTGCCGATTGATCCGCCGTGATACCAGTAAAGAAGCTCTGGTCGTAGTTCCCGCCAAGCTGGAGCGTGCTTCCGGCAAGCAATTCGAACGTCCCCCGGTTCACAAACTTACCACCAGAATTCCACATCGCAACGGTGGAGTTGACACCGGCTCGAATGAGTCCGTCAGAGCCATTGATAAACTTGCCTTCGCCAAACCCAATCGCGAGTTTCCCTCCCTCGGTTGCTTCCATGACTCCGCGATTGACAATGAAATCGCCGGCCGTACCGGCAGATCCAAGGTACAGTCTTCGGTCAGCAACGTTCGCGCGAATGGTTCCAAAGTTGCGGAAACTTTGGCCGTCATCATTGGCAAGAACGCGTCCCTCGCCTTCGATCGTCTGCGATTGATGCCAGCGGATGTCTTCGTCTTCAGAACCGATGTCAAGCGTGGCTAACCAATGGTCAAGCTTGACTGATTCGACGCTGGAAAAATTAGTTCCGCTGGTAGTTACCCTCGCCTGTTCAAGAATCGAAACATCTCCGATAAGTCGTCCGCCAGAGAACACAACGCTTTCACCAATAGCATCCAAAACAATATCGCTTCGCACGAAAACGTCCTCAAACGCCAAACTGCCCCTTATGTTAAGCGGATGCGCATCTGCGTTGATGATGCCGCCTCGGATCAGTGCTCTGTCGAACTCAAAAGCTTTCGCTCGGTTGCCAAAGGTATAGGTCTGACCTTCGTTGTCCCAAAGTGCTCCGACTTTGACCGTACTGCCAACCCGAGGAATGACGGTTTTTATGTCAGCGGTCGTGAAGTCGGAATCAATGGTTAAAACTCCACCGCGACGAACATCGATTGTTCCACGACTGGACCAGTCTCGCCCCAGATAAAGCTCTGAATCTTTTTCAATCAAGATCTTACCGTCGACGTCATTGAAAAACTGACCGTAGTGAAGTGAACTTGAAATGGGGCGAAACAAGTCGAGCTTGGATCCGTTGCGGACTCGCATCGTCCCACGATTCACAAAGCGGCCCAATTCAGGAGCCTCCTGACCCGAATAGACGACTGCGTAGCCTGTATTGATTCTCAAACTTTGGCCCCCAACGTTCGCGTCAATCAAGCCTTCATTGGTAAAGTTAGAGGTGTGAAGTCCGTTCCCAATGTCACCATAGCCCCTGACCCATGAATCGGAACTCAAGGTTAGGTCAACATCTTCGTACGCGCTGAGGCTGGAACCTATCAACCGAATTCTTGCATCGTTGATCGCCACGTCGTTCGTTTGATTGGAATCGCCTCGAAACCGTAACGCCGCGTTTCTCAAACGAACACCGCCCGTTACGCTCGCGCCCTGCTCAAACACGGTTGGACCATCAGACAACGAAAAATCGCTAACTAGAGCACGTTCAATCACTGCATGGGAAGTTTCGAACGTATTTCCGTTGAGCCTGATTTCACCAGCGTTGAATCGCAATGGGCTGTTGTGGCTGCCGTTGATTCTTAAGCCTCCTCGAATGACGTCCAGCACACCCTCAATGCGACTGTTGAATCCGGGGGAGTACGTTGCGTCGTCTGAATCCAGAGTAAGGCTGTCGACAGTCGTGTTCAACGCGCTGTGTACTCTGTACGGCGAACTCGTTTCGAGATCGATTACGACTTCATAAGTCTCAGTATCAGTATTGTTGGGAGCAACACCGATGTCCCAGTTCTCCGGGTCGCTCCATGATCCGTTGTCAGGCCCAATCCATGTCGCGGTGGTTTGCGCTTGGCTGATCCCTGTGAACAAAGAGAGTGCGGCAACAATGACGAAGAGCCGCAATGGAGATTGGTAGTTCATCTGTTCTTTCATTTCTGATTGAGGACGAACAAAAGATCGTCCAATTTGCGTTTTGCAGTATAGGCCAACAGCGAGGTAAAACGCAAAGATCGTCCGGGAGCTAACGAAAAATCTAATTGTCGCATTGATGATAGATATTCTGACCCCAGACGCCCGGACAACTGGCCAGCACTGCTCAAACGCGATCACTTGATCACGACCGAGCCCTGTTCCCGCCTGACGATCATCGAAACTTAAAAAAGCGCAAGGCGCAAACAAGATTCTGACTAGGTGGTCAAGACGTAGGACAAGCGTCTTTTAGTTGAAAAAAATGGAAAGAAACTACGACTTAGTCCGCTATCGGTAGGTTGCATGCGACGGATACATTGGCAACCTGATCTAACAGGTGATTCTCGACCACGACTCCGTTTCCATTAAGGACTTGCAATGAACCAAAAAGTTGAATCGATGCGTTTGTTATCTCCTCTTCGTACATCGACGAAGGGTGAAAGTGCTCCGGAGTTGACTGCTGAGCAACTGACTCACTTCGGCATCGATCCGGAAAGTGAATATGGCGCGGCGTTGAGCGAAGTTGTCCGGCGAATGTATGAAGCTCAATCGGACATCAACGGGCTCTGGCAAACGACCATGTCCGAAGTCGCGAGCTTGCCGCAAGCCGACAAAATCAATCGATTCAACTCGTTGAAGTTCCTTTCGTTTCAACTGGCGAAGATGCTCGACACCGTTCAGCATCCGTTTCGAAAGTCCTATCAGGCGTTGGGCTATTCCGGTGAGACATCGGCGGCGAAAGGACCTTACGCGGTGTTCGACAACGTGACGGCGATCTTCAGCGCGACGCCCGTCATTTCCAGAACGGCGACTTATATCTACGCCTGTGCCGAGTGGATTGCGGATGCGTTTAAGGGCAAGGAACTGATGCTGGAGATCTACTCCCGCTTGCTGAACCCGACCAGCATTTGCCTGGCGAATCATATCGTCGACCTCGAGGCTGGACCATACGCCGATCAGTATCTTGCATGGAACTTCAACAGCGGAATGGCGGCGATCGATTCAACACTGTCTCATGTGCTTGGCCGCGACGACATCATCATCACCAGTCGCAACATCTACGGTGGAGCCTACCAGTTGATCAACGACTGGTACGCCAAACCGGGAAACCTTGACATCGCTGTTGAAATGTTCGACGGCTACACCGCGGATGAGTTCAGTGAATGCCTGGAAAAGACACGGGAAAAGTACGCGGATCGATTGGCTCAAGGGCGCAAGATTTATGTCTATCTTGAATCGCCGTGCAACCCGCATGGCTACATCGTGAACGTTGCCACGATCTGTCGTCGAGCTCATGCAGAGGGACTTGTCGTGATGCTCGATGCGACGGTCGGGACGCCGATGCTGTATCGTTCGCTCGCTCGAGAGGAAGAAACCGAACGTCCCGACTACGTCATTCACTCTTACACAAAAGATCTTAGCGGATCCGGCGGAGCAATCGCTGGCTGCGTCATCGGTCGCAATGAGAACATGTTCATGCCCAAAGGAATGGTTGCAGGAGAACACTCATGGGATCAAACGATGTTTTGGAATGTCTACTACGTCAAAGGGGCTTTCCTGAATGCGGACGCGGCGTTTGAAGTCCTTCAAGGTATGAAAACTTTGACTGTGCGAATGCTACGCAAGTGCATCAACACGATTATTCTCGCAAAGTTCCTAGACGCCCATCCAAACATCGATGTCACCTGCAGTGCCGTTGGTGACGATTTGAATTCCGAGTTTCGGGAACGCTATATGTACCTTGGGCTGCCGGCTCCGCTGTTTACGATCAGCATAAACGGGGTTTCAAAGGAAGCGTTTCAACGATTCTTCGATGCTTTGTCGCCAACGTTTGCTCACATGATTTCGCTCGGCCAGACCAACACGATCGTGAGCTGTCCTTCGTTGACAACTCATTCGGAGTTGGATGACGAAGCCCTTGCTGAAGCGGGAATGTCCGCGACAACGATTCGGTTTGCGGTTGGCGATGAAAGCCCATCAGACCTGATCAGTCACCTGGTTCACGCGGCAAAGGGAACCCTGGACCAGGAATCGGAATTTTCGGCACAGTTTCCATCGGAATCAGAATCTCGAGCCATGATCAAAGATATCTACGTAGACGTGCACTCCAGGCATGCCGATTGTCAGGCTCAGACGCTCAGTTTCGGATAGGTGATCTCGGATGTTGCCGCCGAAATCCGTTTGCCGGGATTTGGAGTCTGGAGTATCCTTTGAGCCCTGAATAATTCTCTAGCAAGGCTCCGCGAATTCCGTGGCAACGATCAAAACAGTAACGCTCGGTTGCAAAGTCAACCAATATGAAACTCAGTTCCTCCGCGAGGGACTGTTGAGCGCTGGATATACGGATGCCGAGGACCAACAGCCGGCCGACCTCTGCGTTGTTAACACGTGCACCATTACCAACGAAGGCGATTCCAAGAGCCGCCAAATCATTCGGCGGATGAATCGCGAAAACCCGGATGCTCGAATCGTTGTCATGGGCTGTTACGCAACTCGCGAACCGGAAGCGGTTGCTGCGTTGCCGGGCGTTTCAGAAGTCATCACTGACAAACGAGAGATGCCTGATTTGTTGGGCCGATTTGGAGTCGTCGATATTCCCAACGGGATTTCGGGACTCGACGGTCGGCATCGCGCGTACGTAAAGGTTCAGGATGGATGTTTGCTTAAATGTAGCTACTGCATCATTCCAACGGTTCGGCCCCGAATGGAGAGTCGTCCGCTCTCTGACGTCATGGACGAAGTCAAACGGCTGATCGATAACGGATTCCGGGAAGTCATCCTGACGGGAATTCACCTTGGTCATTACGGCGTCGACTTCAACAAAGGCAAACCCAAAGACGAATGGACTCGGTTGTCTCATTTGGTGCACAAGATTTGTGAGTTGCCGGGCGATTTTCGTGTGCGGCTTTCGAGCATCGAAGCAACCGAAGTGACGCGTGAACTGATTCAGGTGATGCAGCAGTATCCGGAAAAAGTTTGTCCTCATCTTCACGTCTGCGTTCAGAGTGGCTCCGATCGGATTCTTCGCGCGATGAAGCGACGTTGGACTCGCAAGCACATCATCGATCGCTGCGAAGTCGTTAAAGAAGCGTTGCACTTGCCCGCGTTTTCCACCGACCTGATCGTTGGCTTTCCGGGTGAAACGGAAGCAGACTTCGAGGATTCGCTGGACATCTGTCGGCAGATTGGATTCTCGAAAATTCACATGTTCCCGTTTAGTCCGCGACGAACAACACTGGCTGCTGAGATGGGCAATCAGATTCCGAAGAGCGTCAAGTCCGAACGCGGTGCGATCGTCAAGCAATTGGAGACGGAACTGCGATCCGATTACTATCAGCGTTTGAAGGGTGAGAAACTTCAGGTGTTGGTCGAAAAGGTTTCCGAAGGTTTCGAGCAAAATGCTGCTGTCGGGACTAGCTGTCGCTACGGACAAGTCGAGATCGTTGCCGACGGAATTGCAGACAACGATCTGGTTGACGTTGTCGTGACCGAATCGCGTTCCGATCGGATGATCGCGAAGCGAGTGTAGGTCAGTCTGTCCTTGGGCTGATAACTTGCAAGCGAGATGTCTGGAGTGGCGAATTAGTGCACAGACCAACTTCAGATATCGTTTATGACCAGTGAAAATGCAATTGGCCTACCGTTAGAATCGGAACGCTGGAAAACGCTGGAGCATGCTTTTGGTTCGAGTGATTCGACGCTTGAGTTGCTGCGACAACTGCGGTTGCTTGTTGAAGAATGTGCGGCGTGCGATGCTACCTTTTGCCCGGGGAGTTTCGCAATTGAATTCTACGAAAGCAAACGCAATCGTTGAGCAAACGCAATCGTTAGGCAAACAGTCTCGGCCACGACCAGCTTTTCAATCGAAGTCAGATACGACGTCGTCTTCACAAGATGGTTCGGCAGCTGAAGACAACGCGAACTTGATTAGTAGTCTTCGGCATACGCCCGGGGCTGCGGCTCCAAAAATGAAAGCCCCGGCGAACGCAAGAAGCAGGCTGCTCCAAATCTCTTGTAAGGCCAGTTCAGCTTTCCCTTGAAGTTGCTGCGAAACCGCAAAAACAGCGGTAGCGGATACGAGACCGAGAACTCCTGTCAACAAGCCACATATCAATCGCGTGCCCAGTTGGTTCCCTGATGCCGTATTCTCTTTCATGTCGTCAGCAATCCTTCAGAACTATTCAATCACTTGAGCGTACTCAGGCGTATCGAGGCCCAGCTTTTTCATTTTCTTATAGAGCGTCGTGCGATTGATTCCCAACTGATCCGCCGTTTCGTTGCGATTCCAGTTGTTCTCTTGCAAGCGTTGTAAAATGATCATTCGCTCTGGACCCTCAAGAGCTTCCTTCAACGTTTGACGAGCTGAAGGTGATGCGATCGTGATTTGAGCTGATGGGCTTACGTTCGCGATGTGCGACGGAAGATCCTGCACGCCAAGCTCTGGCCCTTTGCCAAGTAGAACGGCACGTTCCACGATGTTCTGAAGCTCGCGAACATTGCCGGGCCAACTGTAGCCACGCATCGCCTGAATGGCTTGATTGTCAAAACCTTCCAGATCGCGGCCTTCTTCTTTGCATACTTTCTTCAGAAAGTGCATCGCCAGCGACGGTACGTCTGATGGACGTTCACGCAATGAAGGCAGGAGCAAATTGATGACGTTGATTCGATAGAAAAGATCCTGGCGGAATCGGTTTTCAGCAACCGCCAATTCAAGATCCTCATTGGTTGCCAAAACGACACGTGTGTTGGTTCGGAAAGTCTTCGTGCCACCAACTTGTTCGAATTCGAACTCCTGAAGGACACGTAGCAGCTTGACCTGCAAACCGGGCGATGCCGTTCCAATTTCGTCCAAGAAGATCGTTCCTCCATCAGCTTGTTGGAATTTTCCTTCTTTGTTTGCTGTGGCTCCGGTGAACGAACCTGCAACGTGACCGAACAATTCGCTCTCGAGCAGGTTTTCTGGCAATGCACCACAGGCAACCTCTACAAACGGGCGATCCTTGCGATTTGAACGTTGGTGAATCGCACGGGCGATAAGAGACTTTCCGGTGCCGCTTTCACCGGTGATCAGGACCGTCGCTTTGGTGTCGGCGATGTTGTCGATCATGTCGAAGATTTTCCGCATTCGCAGATCGCTTCCGACAATGTTTGACTTTTCGAACTTGTTGTCCAGTTGGGCCTTCAGGCTTTTGTTCTCTTCGATGACTTTACGCTGCGACATCGCTTTGTCGATCGCCATCAGCAACTCGTCATCGATCAGCGGCTTGGTCAGCAGGTCTGATGCACCGTTTCTTTTCGCTTCGATTCCCGTATCAACCGTCGCGTAGCCCGTCATCATCATAGAGACCAACTGCGGAATGCTTTTAGTGCAGTATTCGAGCAGCTCGAAGCCGTCCTCGTTGCCGAGCCGCACATCGATCAGTGCAACGTCAAAAGCTGTATTAGCAAGCCGATCTTTTGCTTCCGCGATGCTTGACGCCATCTGAATGGCGAAGCCTTGTGAGTCGAGCCATTGACCCATGGATTGAAGTAAATGTTGATCATCATCAACAAGGAGTAGACGAGTTGGCTTTGAGTTTGGAGTTGCCATGTTAAGTGGTCTCTGGAATTACAGTTACGGGAGGTCGGGCTGCTGCATTAACGGTGTCTCAAAGTGAAGCGAGATCTCAATGTGAAAACTTTCACATTGACGTATTAACGAGCTTCAGATTGTTGACAAAACGCAACACTCATTAGGTAGATAGGTTGTAAAACTGCCTTCCACTGGCTAATTCGAAAATTGAACAGGAAAAAACGCAAATTCAACATTTGACGCTGCTATTTTTGTAGATCACTGGTCAATTGATAGCCAATTGTCCATCACCGTTGACCGAATTTATTGCCTCCTCTCCGACACGGTCGGCCGTCTGAACGACGGCTTATATTTAAAATGACGCTTACAATTGTTATCGCGGATGATCATCCAATCGTGGTCGACGGCTTTCGGGCCCATTTGGATTTGTTTGGCGCCCAGATTGTAGGAAATCCAACTACACCCGAATCGCTGGTCAAAGTCGTCGAAGAGTGTCGACCTGACGTGTTGGTGATGGAGTCAAGGTTGGCGAAAAAAGATGCCCTGCGATCGCTCGAGAAGTTTCAAAATCTCGCCGATCGGCCGCCGGTTGTCGTTTTCTCTGGCTATCCAGATGCGACGCACATCGCCCGAGCCGCCGCTTTGGGATGTCACGACTACATCCTCAAGTCGTCTTCGATTCATAAGCTTGGTGAAGCGATCAAACGTGCCGTCTCTGGAGAGCCGACCCCGGCCGAAAGTCTTCTGAACAATGTTCGCACTCGGATGCGAAACAATGCCAGTTCACCACATGCCGACCTGACAAATCGTGAAATGCAAGTCTTGCGACACGTCTCGATGGGATTAAGCAACCGAGAAGTTGGCAAGTCGCTTGGGATTAGTGTGGAGACCGTGAAGGAGCATGTTCAAAATATCCTGCGAAAACTTAACGTCAACGATCGCACGCAGGCGGCTGTTTGGGCTGTGAAAAACCAGTTGGTTTAAGAACCAGTTGGTTGGGGCCGAAAGCAAGTAAAGAAAGCCGCACTCTGTCGATGACAAGGTGCGGCTTTTTGATTGGAGGTACATCTCGCGACGATCGTCCGCGGACAATTTACTGTCCGCTTCGGTAGACAGGGTGACTGGCAGGCAAAAAGATGTCCGATGGGTGAAGCAATGATGCTCCCTCTGATGCAGTCGTCCCGTTTTGACCCGAATCAGCTTTTTCACTGTTATCTTTCAGTGAACCGAAACCACCTACTTCTTCCATTTCATCGACTTCTTCATCAAACCGATCGTCAACTTCGTCGGACGACGAGCTGGATTCATCGCGGTTGTCATCGGCATCATTCTCAACTGGCTTCAACACGCTCGGCACGAACTCAGCGTTCATTGGCAGAGCAGTGCCCTGGATTGCGCCGGCATTGGGCTGATGCGAGTATGGCGAGTTGTAAGAGTGGAGCAAATGCATCGGCGATCGTTGAGATTCATGCCCAAATCGATTCAGAAATTCGGGTGACTTCGAAATCAAAAACGAATTTTTGTGCGACCACGGATTGTAGTAGCCCACGTCCGGACCGGGGTTGCAGTGGTGAATTCCAGGGCCATTCCCGTGCCCCAAAGCGCGAAATGGTCGATGCACCAACTGATGACCAATCCGCATCTGAGCCTGACAGTCGTCAGCCACCATCATGAAAAGGCCCAAAGCCAAACATATCAATCCATACTGCCGCGCCATGACAACTCCTTGTCTCGGTAAAATCCTGAGATACCCCGAATGAATATCGCAGTCATAGGGCTTGGAGATTGACCTCAACCCCTTCGATTTAGCCAAAACAGCAGGTTGTCGCCGTCATACATGGATCGCGGTGCCGATAGTTGTTTTTCCGGTTGTATCGATCAGCTGCCCCGGTTAACTTTCCCGAAATTCAATGTAAAACCGTACCAGTAACTAGAGAGCTTTAAGGCTCTTCTGGCTGTTCAATATAAAGACCACCAAACTGCGAAGGCACCCTATGCTGGACCTCAATCCATATGGCATCCAGGTCGAAGACGTTCGACGCAACCTTTCTCCAGCAACCCTTTATCAGGAAGCCATCCTGCTTGATAAAGGCACGGTTATCGCGAACTCGGGAGCCCTGATTTCGTATTCCGGTTCCAAGACGGGACGATCGCCAACGGACAAAAGAGTTGTCCGCCACAAGGACTCCGAAGATGATATTTGGTGGGGATCGGTCAACATCGATATTGATGACAACGTTTTCCAAGTCAATCGCGAGCGTGCGATCGATTATCTCAATACGCGGAATCATCTTTACATTGTGGATGCGTACGCTGGTTGGGACCCGGAATACCGAGCCAAAGTTCGAGTGATTTGTACTCGGCCCTATCATGCGTTGTTCATGCACACGATGTTGATTCGTCCGACTCGCGAAGAGTTAAAGACATTCGGCGAGCCAGACTTTGTGATTTACAACGCAGGAAAGTTTCCGGCCAACCGACACACTACGGGAATGACCTCCAAGACTAGCATCGATGTGAATCTTCATCCAGGAGAGATGGTTATTCTGGGGACCGAGTATGCGGGCGAGATGAAAAAAGGAGTGTTCACGATGATGAACTACTTCATGCCCAAGAAAGGTGTGCTGTCGATGCACTGTTCGGCAACTGCCGATCGGGAGACGGGGACTTCTTCGGTACTGTTTGGACTTTCCGGAACGGGAAAGACAACTTTGTCGGCGGATCCGAAGCGATTGTTGGTTGGTGATGACGAGCACTGTTGGACTGACAATGGAATCTTCAACATCGAAGGCGGCTGCTACGCGAAAGCGATCGACTTGACTCCAGATGCTGAGCCGGAAATCTTCCAAGCACTTCGGTTCGGTGCGGTTCTTGAAAACGTGGTCTACAACAAGGACGACCACAGCGTTGACTTCAGTGATGATTCGATCACGCAAAACACGCGCGGTGCGTATCCGATTGAGTTCATTCAGAACGCGAGTATTCCTTGCGTGGCGGGACACCCGGCCGATGTGATCTTCTTGACGTGCGATGCGTTCGGTGTGATGCCACCGGTCAGCCGATTGTCGGCCTCTCATGCGATGTATCATTTCATCAGCGGCTACACGGCGAAGGTGGCTGGGACGGAAATGGGTGTTAATGAGCCCGAAGCAACTTTTTCGCCCTGTTTTGGCGGACCGTTCTTGATGTGGCATCCTGGCAAGTACGCCGAACTGTTGGCGCAGCGAATCGAGAAACACAACGCTCGCGTTTGGTTGGTGAACACGGGTTGGAGCGGCGGCGGCTACGGAGTCGGATCGCGTATGAAGCTTTCGTACACTCGCGCGGTGATGGACGCCATTCATTCAGGCGATTTGGAGAATGCTCCGACCGTCACCGATTCAGTCTTTGGCTTCGATATCGTGACCAAGTGCCCGCAAGTTCCGGATCAAATGCTGCAGCCACGTGAGACTTGGGCGGACAAAAGTGCTTACGACGAAGCGGCCCAGAAGTTGGCGGGCTTGTTCCGCCAGAACTTCAAAAGCTATGAAGATGGCGTTGGTGCCGATGTGTTGGCCGCCGGCCCGAAGGCGTAGCACTCGTCCGCGGCTGGTCGGTCCTATTCGCGGACTTCAACATTGAACATGCTGCGAGGCGCCGGCGCCTCTCCGATGGTGATTGTTGCAATGCGGGGTTCGCCGTTTCGAATCAGGGCAACTTCGACGACAGAACCCGGGTTGGACCGTTCGGCCATTCGGTAAAGACTGTTGTAGCTGTGGATCGGTTTTTGATTCCAAGAGCGGATCACATCCTGTTTCTGCAAGCCGGCCAGATCAGCCGGTGAACCCGGCTCAACTTGGCGCAATAAAGCGCCTTCGAGATCAGGTAGGTTTAAGCGAACCGCATTTTGATGCGTTACTTCTTTCGGTCTCACGCCCAGAAATCCACGAACGACTGTGCCTCGATCCAGAATCTGTTCGTAGACGAAACGGGCTGTCTCGCTCGGAACGGCGAAGCTAATTCCCTGAAACGTCTTTCCAAAAATGGAAGTGTTGATGCCGACGACGTTTCCGTTTTCATCGACCAACGGTCCGCCGCTGTTCCCCGGATTGACTGCGGCGTCAGTCTGCAGCAAGTTTTTAACTCGGCCTTGAGGATCACCGGGCCGGTCTTTCGCGCTGATGATTCCCGAAGTCACCGTTTGCTCGTAGCGATAAGGACTTCCAACGGCCCACACGATCGAGCCAACGTCGAGCTCTTCACTGTCGCCCCATTGAGCCGGAATCAAACCGTCTACGTCAATCTTCAGTACAGCGATGTCACTGATAACGTCGCGGCCGACTTCGACTGCCATGTATGTGCGACGGTCATGAAGTTCGACGAAGATCTTTTCCGAATTGTCGATCACGTGAGCGTTGGTGACGATGTAACCATCGGTTGACATAATCACGCCGGACCCAAAGCCCTCCATGATGTTCATGCCCCAGCCGTTTCCGTTGCGACCGAGTTCGTTCTCCTCATCAAGCTTCTTCGTGCGAACGCTGACAACGCTGGGCTTGACCTTGTGAGCCACCAGCTGTGACGCCATCGAAACTTGCTTCAACGGATGCTGATCAAGAACCGTGACGGCATTCTCGTATTCGGCCCGAAGTTTGCCTTTCGCAGACGCGTAGTGGTACTCTTCGACCAATCTTGGTCCGACGAACCACGACGCGAGAAACAGGATTGATGCCATCAGAAAAAGCATCGAAAGAGAGGACGGCTCGCGTTCCGTTTTCCGTTGGACATCGACGCGAGAATCGCTGATGGATTCAGGCGTGACGGAAGTTTCCGGTTCGCCGACCACCAAATTGGCTCCGACGTTCGCTTCTTCCGGTTGTTCTGTGGTGTCCGACATACGATAAATTATAGCAGAGTCAAAACAAGCGACGATTATTGAATCTCGAGCTGATCAAGCGGAAAAGGGAATTCGGAATCTTCATCGACTGGCAGAATCGGCAATTCACGAATTGGGACATCCTCGAGAGGTTGATTAAACTCCCGAGTTGGCAAAGTGTTTCGAACAATCGGCGGCCACACGAATCTTGCGAGATACCCCAATGCGACGCCGGCGAGCACAATGAAGATTCTTGATTGCCATTTTTTCCCTGATTTCATGTTTCAAGTATACGCAAAAACTTCAAATGAAGCATGATCAGATATCATTTCGTTGCGTTGTCTCACTACCTCCAAGCAAGGTCAATCGTGGCGCACGGCTCTCAAATCGAAATTAAATCCGCTTTCAGGTTGCAGATCGCAATCCTGACTTTGATGTTGGGGCTGATATGTATTTTCGGGCAGAAGCTATCGGCTCAGGAAAAATCTGCCGGCAACAAACCGAATTCGAGCAAACCGAATTCGAGCAAACCGAACTCAGCGAAAGTTCCTGCTGAGAAGAATCTCTGGAGCTCGGAAGCTCTTCCGGCCTCCGCGGTGTGGCGTTACGGTGCGACGGATCGAAATCCCAAAGCCATCGGGATTTACGCTTTGAGTTTCTCAAGCGATGGCAATCTTTTGGCTGCACGAGATCAACGGCAGAATATTCGTTTGTTGAACATTGAAGAGCAGAAACTCCAAGCCATCCTTCCGACGGTGAATGTTCTGGATCTGACGTTTTCGCCAGACGACAAATGTGTCGTTTCTGGAGGACGAAAGGGAGCTCAGGTTTGGAGCGCTGAGGATGGGAGCTTCGTTCGCGAAATCAATCAGCCCAGCTTCAAGGTGGCTCGAACATTCGATCCGCCTCAACTTGTTTTTGTCGGCAAGGGAGTTGTTCAACGCTACCCATGGCCGCTTCCTTCGAATCCAACGACGAGGAAGTCGGGTTTAGCGGGCAGCACGATTCTACCGTCCGGCGTGTCTGCTGATGGACGCGTTGTCGTGTTTCAAAATGGACGAAATTTGGAAATATTGGATAGTGAAAATGGTGAATCGTTTGAGCCGCCGAAAGTTTTGCCCAGAAAGGCAATCGTGTCGCCAAACCATCATTTGATGGCGGATTTGAAGTTCGGCAACAACACGATCAAAGTTTTCGATTTGCGAGACGCGAAAAAGTACTATTGGTCGTTCACAGACAGGCTTCGAATCGTGACGGCGACGTTTTCGAGTGATAGCCGATTTCTCTATACCAGCCATTACGACAACTCGATTGTCATTTGGGATTTGGTAACGATGACGCAAATCGACCGATTCAAGGGGCATGCTGCAAGAATCTATGCACTGGCTACACCGCCGCAATTGTTTTGCTTAGCAAGTGGGGCATCTGGTTCGACCGATCGATCTATCATCTACTGGAATTTCCGCGACCGTATATTTCCTGAACCCGCAGAGGAAGTTGACTTTCTGATTGATCGTGTCTGGACACAACTTGGTAGCGACGATTCAAAAGTTTCGCTGGCCGCAACGAATCAGCTTTACCGAGCCCTGCAACGAGATGATTCGCTGCGGGGAAAGCTGGCCCGTCGGCTTGGTATCAATTCGGACGAAGAAGATGCAGTGGCCGAACGATGGCTCGAAGATCTCGACGATCCCAAGTATCAGGTGCGCGAGAAAGCGACTGCCAAGCTCAAAGCGATGGTGGATCAGATTCGGCCAGTCTTGGAGCGTAAGTTGCAAGATTGCTCGCAGGAAGCGAAGTGGCGGATTCGGAAAGTTCTTGCGGTGGATCATCTCCGCCCAGGAGTTACGACTGAGGCGGGTCGTCGCGAGCATCGAGTGGTTCTGGCACTTGAAATGTTGGGCAACGATAACGCGATTGAGACGCTCAGGCAGTTTCTGGGCAGCGAGAGTCGGCATACTCTGGTGTCGGAGTCGCGCGCGGCAATTGTTCGGTTGGAGATTGCAGGGCAAAACCGTTG
Source organism: uncultured Pirellulaceae bacterium (assembly GCA_938010615.1). Lineage (GTDB taxonomy): Bacteria > Planctomycetota > Planctomycetia > Pirellulales > Pirellulaceae > Mariniblastus. The sequence goes on from CALLUY010000165.1 coordinate 54,472, forward strand.
AAGTTTCGAGCATGCGGAAACATATGGGTTTTCTGTTTGCCTCTAAATTCACTTACTGGTGGTCGAGTTGAACTGATTTGATCGTTAGTGAGTTTGTTACGCGTTGTTTGGGTTTTGCGAAGTCGCAGAGCTTCATTGGGCGATCAATGATTAGCCGTATTGCGCTCGTTGATTGTTAAAGTTGAGCGAATATCCGGGTTGTATGTTGTGTTTCGAACGGCCCACGGTGACAATGCCTTCCTGCTGCTAGTTGATCACTTGATCCCTTCCATTCTTACACTTGGAGTTACTTCATGAAGAAATTTATTTGGGCTGTGGCCCTCTGTTTCGCTTGTGCAAATTTTGCCCAAGCTGATTTGATTATTACCGGAACATATGACGGCCCGTTATCTGGCGGCACGCCAAAGGGCGTCGAGCTTTACGTGTTGAACGACATCGCAGATCTTTCGATCTTTGGTGTAGGGTCTGCCAACAATGGTGGCGGCTCTGATGGCCAGGAGTTTACTCTTTCAGGATCAGCGTCAGCAGGCGATTTTATCTACGTGGCATCTGAAGATACTGGCTTCACTAATTTCTTCGGTTTTGCTCCTACTTTTACGACCGGCGCTATGAGCATCAACGGTGATGATGCGATTGAACTTTTCCAAAGCGGTTCTGTTATCGATGTCTTTGGCGATATCGATACGGATGGCACTGGTGAGCCGTGGGATCACTTGGACGGTTGGGCTTACCGCGTTAGCGAAACAACCCCAGATGGTTCTACGTTTGCTCTTAGCAATTGGACCTTCTCTGGAATTAATGCGTTCGATGGCGAAACCACCAATGCGACTTCTGCAACTCCAATGCCTATTGGCACATTTACCCCTGCCGCTGTTCCAGAGCCAGCAACTGCTGTTCTGTTCGGCCTTGCTGGTTTTGGGCTGTGCGTTGTTCGACGTCGCTAAACCACTTGTTGGTTAAGCTGAACGAATATTGGGCCGCCTCTTTTGAGGCGGCTTTTTTTGTGCGCCAGCCAAAGCACCACAATACAATCATGACCCGACGCGTAAGTTTTGAAGTTGCAGTGTTTGCGTTTAGGGGCAAAGCCCCGTTCCTTGCCTAGCCCGGCCCATCGGGCTGGGACTTAGATTCCCCCGATTGTTTTAGGACCAAAGGTCCGGCAAGTTGCTTCGGTTAGGGCGCACATGCGCCGCAACTGGTCGGGCTTTCAGCCCTAAGTGATCGTCCAACGCAATCCCGGCCCTGCGGGCCGGGCTAGGTAAATTGCTGGGCCGTGGCCCGAAATGACCGGAACACTGCAACTTCAAAACTCACGCGTCGGGTTGTGATTGCCAGTATGAACTTGCGTAACTCTCCGAATGACAGAGCCTTACGGCAGTCCATGCAAATTCCCTAGTTGGTTAGCGAACCGCGTCGCGAGGCTCAGAGCACGAATAATGCTACAATTTTCGCTATCCCGTCGATCTCACCCAACAGACACCTCAGATGAAAACAGCAGCCGGTCAGGACGACTGGACAATCGAGAATTCCAAACAGCTCTACGGGCTGAACCGTTGGGGGTTGGATTACTTTGGCATCGGAGCCGACGGCTTCGTTTCGGTCACCGCTCCGACAGCCAATGGCCAACAAACGGTCTCGATGAAACAGGTCATCGCCGGGCTGGCGGATCACGATCTGTCGATGCCAGTGATGTTGCGGATCGAGAACCTGATCAGCGATCGCGTCGTGAAACTGAATCAGGGCTTCCGCGATGCGATTGAGAAATCCGGTTACCGCGGCGAGTACAAAGCTGTCTTTCCGATCAAAGTCAACCAACAGAATCACGTTGTCGATTCGATCTCTCGAGCTGGCTATCCGTTTCACCATGGGTTCGAAGCTGGAAGCAAGCCCGAGTTGATGCTGGCGCTTTCGATGGTGCCGACGCAAGAGAGTCTGATTGTCTGCAATGGCTACAAGGACGAAGAGTTTATCGATCTCGGATTTCAGGCACGGCGATTGGGGTACAAGTGCTTCTTCGTGATCGAGTCGCTCGATGAGTTAGCGTTGATTGTCCGCAGAGCGAAAAAGTGGAACGTCGATCCGCTGATCGGATGTCGCGTCAAACTTACGACCAAAGTCGACGGTCACTGGGCTCATGATAGCGGCGACCGCAGCCTGTTCGGTTTGACGGCGCGGGAAACCATCGCAGCGGTTGATGTGCTGCGCGATGCTGATTTGTTGCACTGCCTACAGATGATGCACTTTCATCTTGGAAGTCAACTAACGAACATTCGCAACGTTCGCGACGGAATCCGTGAGGCGTGTCGGTACTACATTGGGTTAGTCGAAGATGGTGCTCCGATGGGCTATCTCGATTTCGGTGGCGGTCTGGCAGTTGACTACGACGGCACGTTCAGCACTCAGCCGCACAGTCGCAACTACGATCTCAATGAGTATTGTGTCGACGTTGTTGAGTCGGTGATGAGTTCGCTAGACAAACATGATGTGCCGCATCCGATGCTGGTCAGTGAGTCTGGTCGCTGGACGGTGGCGCCGACTTCGGTGCTGTTGTTTAACGTGCTTTCGGTGACAAATTTTGAGCCGACTCCCATCGAGACCGAGCCCGATCAGGAATTCTGCCAGCCGATCAAGGATCTTTTCGATGCGATGGAGAACCTTCACGTTCGCCGCGTGCAGGAAAACTTCAACGATGCAAATTACTATCGCGATCGGCTCCGCGAGCTGTTCGCAAGCGGCGCGATTCAACTGCGAGAACGTGCTTTCGGCGAGAATTTGTATTTGTCAATTTTGAATCGAATTGCGTTCGAGATTTTGCCGCAACTCAATCGAGTGCCCTCGGAGCTAACGTCGTTGCACGACCAGTTGGCTGATATCTACTACGGAAACTTCAGCGTGTTTCAGTCCTTGCCCGACGCGTGGGCGATCGAACAAATTTTCCCAACGATGCCGCTACATCGACTTGATGAGGAACCAACCCGTCCAGCGATCATTGCCGATTTGACTTGCGATTGCGATGGAAAGATCGATCGCTTTACTGACAGCGAGGGGAATCTAAGCCGCACGATTAAACTGCATCCGTTCGACGAAAGCGATCCGTATTATTTGGGCGTATTTCTTGTCGGTGCTTACCAGGAAACGCTGGGCGATTTGCATAATCTTTTTGGCGATACGAACGTTGCCAGTATTTCAATCGACGCCGACGGCAACGTTCACTTCGTCGAGGAAGTTCGCGGCGATTGCGTTTCGGATGTGTTGAGCTACGTTGAATATCAACCAGAGGAATTGATTCAACGCTTTTGCGATAAGACCGAGGCTGCTGTTTCTGCAGGCACGATCGGTGAAGTCGAACGTCAGGAGATGTTGAAGCTGTATCGCGCGAGCATGCTGGGCTACACGTATTTTGAAGATTGAAAATGCCCCGTCGAAAAACGGTTCGGGTGTACAAACTAATGGACGTGAAAGACGTCAACGTAAAAATAGTCAGTCGCCAGATTCGGTGTCGATCCGTTTGGGCATTGGTTCGTTCAGCCATTGAAGATTGAATCGATAGTAGAACTTACTGCTTACCAAGTGGATCGTTTCGTCCGGCGTTTGCACGCACGACAGATATCCGCTGTAGCGAGACTTCCACGGTTTCTTGTGCCAGTTTGGAATCAGTTTCCGCTTTGGCCACGTTTGTCCTTCATCAAATGAGAGAGCCGCGAACATTCCGCTGCCGTTTTCCGTTTGCCCTTCTGTATTTTCGAAGCTCATTCCTTTGATTTTACTTTCGCGAACGCTGACTGAAGAATCGGTGAAACTGATGAACAAAAGTGGCCCTTCGGACAGCCGCATCAGGACGCTCCGTTGCCCGGAAAGGATTGGAGGAAATGGACTTGCTGAATACGTCCACGTCTTTCCCGAATCGGATGATCGGCTTAGTGGAGAGAATCCGTCGATGTCGTTGGCGCGACCGATTGCAATTAGCGTTTCATCTGCAAGTCGCTCAACCGGAGCGTGAATTCCTGCAATCCAACCAGAGCCTTGAGTAACCTGCTGCCACGAATCGCCATCGTCGCGACTCTCAAAGATCGCAGAACCGAGCTCGTTTCCTGCTCCGACATCGGTCGACATGAGCAGGATTCGTTTGCCACTTTTGTCGGTGTAGGACTTTAGATCCATGTGCGGCCAAAGCCGTGGCGAACCAAATGGGTTGCCTGGCTTGGCGGCGTTGACGGGATAGCGATGTACGATTTTTGGTTGGCTCCAAGTCGCCCCGTGGTCGTTGCTGACACGTTTGATCATCGAGAAGTCTTCGCAGAGATTGTTTCCCAGCCCGTTGTAGTGATGGATGACTCCATTGCCGGCGTTGAAGAGCGTTGCACCGGTAACGTTATGATCTGGCGCGATGAAAAACCGAGCTGCCGGATCCCACTTGTCTTTTCCGTGACGTAGTCGCGTGATCAGAATCGCCATTTGATCGCTGTTGTCAAACGGCGCCGTGAATACGGTCGCCAAGAGATCACCGTTGTCGCAGTACGTTAAGCTCGGGACGTGATGTCGGTTCCAGTATGGCAGTGAAGCGAACCTGTCGGCGGAAGGATCAACGAACAGGCCGCCCGCCCAAAACATTGGATCCGGTTTCTGGTTGGACCAAGCAATCGATGACTGTACGACTTTTTGAAACGGAACGCCAGCAAGTTCACGTTCCGAATCGCCCTGCCCTGCATCGCGTTCTGGAAGCTTGCCTTCGACGATTCGAAACCCAATGTTCAATCGTCTGTCGTCAGGCATCGTTGCTGAACGGTCGCTGATTCGGTGGTCCACTACCGTTTGTTCGGACTGTTTCAATTCTTCGATGCTTCCGCCGCCACCGTCGCGAACGATGCGGACGCTGCCGGTTTTTGGCCCTGTTGGATTTTCCAAAGCCTGATTTGAATAAGGGCGCCACCAGTCGAAACACCATTCCTGAACTCCGTCCGCGATTCCGCGAAGCTTCAGCTGTTTTGACTTCGATGCTGCGAGCTCCCATTCGGCCTCCGTCGGCAAACGGTAGTGCTGGCCTGAACGCGTTGAGAGCCATTCGCAATAAGCATTCGCTTCGTTCCAGCTAACAAGAACCGCAGCCGAATCCGCTTCCCAAACTCCGCCACGCGATTCGATCCGTTTGCGATATTCCGGCATGAACCGTGCGAAGCTCCGCATCGAAACCTGATCAATGCCAATTCGGAATCCGGAAACGGAGACTTGATGCTTGGGGCCTTCGTCCCAGTCGGGGCCGAACTGGGGTCTGCGGCCATCGTCGAGTGTCGTCGCCGGAACGGTTGCTCCGCGAGTGTACTCGGCCGATTCGACTTGGACGAATTCTTGAACCGTTGCCGTTGCGTTTGAAGAACTGAAAACAACCAACGTGAAACAAAGCGAATTCAAAATCAATTTTAGTGAATTCGGCATTGAATTATCCGGCTTACTAAAAAGGGTGAAGTTCAAAATAGCAATTGATAAACGGTGTAGCAAACCAAAAGCAACGCGACGATGCACAATCCGGCGAGCCATCGCAGGCGGCTGATGTAGAATCCGCGGGTCAGTTTGGTGGTGAACAGATAACCCCAAAAGACACCCAATAAGCCCAAGCAAAAGATTGCCGCGATAAGGACTTTGCCCAGTCTGTTTTTCAGGCGAAGCTGGCTGAGTCTCTGTTCAATCTGTTCACGAAATGAACGGTCAATCCGCATCAGGACATAGCCGACATAGAAGTCGTCGTGATCCGCTTCGAGCCGTTTGGCGGTTTCGACATCGTAGTCGCGGCGAAACTTGTGGACGTGTTCGTTTTTGATCAGACTGCGAATATCCTCGAGCGGAATCGCATCAATGATCGGCCGACAGTCTTCACCGTAGTTTGTCGCCGCCCAATTGGTTAAGTTCGTCTTTGAGGCGGGCACGAGGCTTTCTGTTGCTGCAAAATGAGTTGCAAACTCCTCCGTTTTGACAACGAATTGATCCGCCGTTGATTCGGTTTCGATCCACGTCGGGAGAATCTTTTCCTGTTGAGCATTCGGTTGCGTTTGCAGGAACAAAAGTGAAATGAAGATCAACTGCAAGCTAAACATCATGCGACCTTCGACGTCTTCGCACCCAAACAGATCAGCTCACGCTGTTGCATGCTCAACCAGGGAGAGGCCAGCTGCACAGAGATAGAAATGACTCCCGACAACAGGCAACAAGTAATCAAAGGGAGCCCCAACAGTTGGCTCAAAACGGCCGCCCAAAGAAGGCAAATCCCAACGTCCCAGATCTTTAAACGTGTCTCGCGAATCGGATCAGCGACTCGCCACCAGCGTAACGCGGCGAACAAACCGACGAAGAAGATCAGCCAAGCCGGGATGACCGGTAACGGCAGTCCAAAGGTCGTGTCGGCTTCGGGTCGAGTGAAGTTGGCGAACGTCAAATCGACATGGAAAAAGTTTGCCGCCGCGATCGCCACGAGCCCCGTCAACAACCCGATGCCCGCCGTGACTAGCCGTCGTTGAAAATGGTCCTCGATGTTTTCGGTTTCCCAATACTTGGCAGCACAAACGACCGCGATGCAAGCGACCGATCCGGTGATCACCAACCACGAGTAAAATGCCCAACCTTCGACATCGGCTGTCGTGATCGATTCGTAGACCGCCAAGCCAAATAGGTTCAATACGATGCTCGATAGCGCCGCGATCAATACGGACCCCAGCCATTCGGTAAATCGATCTGATGCCGGTCGTTGTTCAAGCCATTGTCGCAAGGCAGTTGGAATGATTCCAGTTTTGCGTAACCTTTTCTCTTCACGTTCCAAAGTCGACTGACCCGCCCAAGATCGCATCAACAGCCAGGAAACCCAAGCGACTCCAAACAGTGCCACCATCCACGGCAACCATTCTGGCCAGCAGACAATCAGCCATCCGGCGAACGCTAACAGTCCCGTGCGAATCGGCGTCGCCAAAGGATGGTTCGAAAGTCGATCGGTTGCCGCGTGGCACTTGCGAGCAACTTTCTTTGCGAAGATCCGTTTGCGTTGCGAGAGACGTAGTTTGCTTCTCTTTCGCGATGGTGGAATGGTTGGCGCGACGCCCGATTTCATTTCATCAAGCGCCGATTCGACTTCATCGGGACCCATCAAGGCAATCGGTTCCATGCCAACGACCGTTGTCCGGCGAGCCAGTTTCTTCGCGGGAGGTTTCTCTCTTTGTTCAACTTCCTTGTTGCTCAAATCGGAGTCACGCGGTGGCGTTGTCTTTCGTAGTCGACTCAACCGATCTTTATCGTGCTGCAGCAATTCATCATTGGGCGCGTAGTCCGAAAGCGGACCGAATACGATCTCCGGCATATGCGTCGCAGAGTTTTCGTCGCTGATCAAAATCGATTCGATCCTCGCTCCCGTTTCGTTTGCGGATTCGACGTCGCCGGTTCCAGTCGGCAAAACGGCCATCTCCGGTCGCGGGAAAACGCCGACCGAATGCAGCGATAAAATCTTGGCGTCTTTGCCGTTGAACTCAGGCCAAGGCATCGCCGCCATTAGTTCTGAGACGTTCGAAAAACGGGTTTTGGGTTCTTTCGTCAAACAGCCGGCCAACACTTTTCGGTACGCCGCGGGTACTTGATCAAGATCCACTTTCTCCAACAAGTGCTTGTACATGATCTCTTGTGAGGTCTCACCGTCGAACGGAACGTCACCCGTCAGCAATTCATAAAGCACGATGCCAAGCGCATAGATGTCGATCTCTTTTCCGTAGACGCCTTTTGAGATTTCAGGCGCCATATAGTGAACCGTGCCCACGGTTCCCGTTTGGCCCGACTGGCGATTGCAGGAGATAAATTTGGATAGACCGTAGTCGCCGATTTTGATCACGTGAGCATCGTCGTCTCGGAAGACGTTGGCGGGTTTGAGGTCGCGATGAACGATGCCTCGATGATGAAGGTAAGCCACGCCCGAAGCGATCGAAGTGAACCACAGTTTCAGCAGCGATTCAGGAATGCCCTTCGGATGATCATCCAAGATGTCACGAAGGCTCGGCCCGGGAACGTATTCCATCACCACCCAGCTCTCCTGAGTACGGCTGGTTTGAATGTCCCACAGCGAGATCAGATTCACGTGTCGAATGTTAAGGCACTGTTTCACGCCGCGCAATTCGATGTCCAAATTGCGTTGAATCTTTTTGAGTGCAACTTCTTTCCCCGCGTCGTTAAGCGCAAAGTACACCTCGCCGAATCCGCCGATGCCGATTCCGCGTTTGATGGTGTATCCCCGGAGTGGTTTGGCTCCGCTGGGGTAAGAGAACTTCATTCAGTCGCCAAGGATGCAAAATTGGAGAAGTGGTGGACTTCTCCATTGTAGCTTGTCCTGACAAAAGAGGGAGCGAGACTTGCCGGTTACCGTCGGGTCGAAGAATCTCAAACTAGAGGTTTCGCGTATTTTCGGTCTTCTGTTTCGCTGAAGTCGACCAAGTTGTCGATTGACTCAAAGAACAGAAAGTAGTCGTTGCCAGAATCGCCAACCAATTCGTCTGCTCCGTCGCCGCCGAAGAGGAGATCGTCGTCTTCTCCGCCGAACAGCATGTCGTCTCCGTCGTCACCGCGAAGTTTGTCGTCACCCTGTTCGCCGTAGAGTAAATCATTGTCGTCGCCTCCGACGAGTCGATCGTTGCCTTCACTGCCGCGAAGTAGGTCATTGCCGCCAAGTCCGACCAAGGTATCGTTTCCGAATCCGCCGATCATTTCGTCGTCTCCAGAATCGCCACGCATCCAGTCGGCCCCGTTGCCACCGTTCACATAGTCGTTGCCCAGACCTGCGAACACGATGTCACTTCCGTTTCCAGCTTCGATCTGATCGTCTCCTGCGCTACCGTCGATGAAGTCATCGCCGCCCGCTGCATCGATCGTGTCGTTACCTTCGTTTCCGCGGATCCAGTCATCGCCGTCTTGCGTCGTGATGGTGTCGTCGCCGATTCCACCGTGAACGAGGTTGCGATCGCGACCGCCAACGAGAATATCTGCTCCAGCATCACCACGCAGTTCGTCGCGTCCGAAGTCAGAGAAGATTTGATCGTTGCCATTGCCGCCGATCATTCGATCGTTGATGTCGACGCCGCCAAAGTTTGGATTGTCTCCAAAGAGCACGTCGTCGCCATCGCCACCGTGGATGAAGTCGTTCCCGTTGAGTCCTCTGCCGGGAAATGACGACACGATTCGAATGTCACCACGAAGCGTATCGTCGTCAGCTCCGCCGAAAAGCCGATCGTTACCAGCTCCGCCATCGATCTCGTCCATCCCATCGCTGCCGTAGATGATGTCGTTGCCAATTCCACCGTCGATGGTGTCGTTCCCTTCTCCACCAGCGAGCCAATCATCGTTCGCGCCGCCAAAGATGTAGTCGTCCCCTGGTCCGCCGTAAACCGTGTCGTCCGTATCGACGACCGAGTCCACGCTTTGCAGGTCTGCGTAAATCGTGTCGTTGCCTTGGCGACCGAAAATCGTATCGCCGTAGAATCCGCTTCCGTAGATCGTGTCGTCGCCCGAGCCACCGTCGAGTCGATTTGCTCGATCGAAGAGACCTTGGACTCGGTCATCACCAGCGTTGCCAAAGGCGTACTGTCCGTACACTAAGTCGTTGCCGTCGCCGCCGTAAGTTCGTATGCCGGAAAGAAAGTCGTCGCCACCGTTACCGACCATGATGGTTTGAATCGTCTTGTCCGAGGTCACTCGGTCGACAAAGTCGCTGCCGATGAAACGCACTGATGTAGCGTTTGGGAACGCAATGAAGTCACTATATTCCAATCCGGGATCATCAGACGGGTCGGCGTTATTGGTGCGGAATCCAGTGGCTTCGGTAAAGCCGATCTGTCCGTCGTCGTTGAGCCTGATGTCGACGACGGTTTGTTCCGATGCCGGATCGGCTTGCAAGATTAGCTCGCCAGTCGAAGCAACACTTGTCGCTACCGGAAGGAAAGACGCCAGCACTCGTCTTGGTTCAAGCGTCTGGAAATCAATTGTCTTTCGGATTGAGAGTCGTCGGGCCATTTTTGATGCTCACGGAAGAGAGATGAATCGCTGGGTTTAATGTACTCAAAGCGTTGGCGGCCCTCGGAGGACCGAGAATTGCCGGTGTTTTTAACGTTTCTTGAATGTTTTTGGTGGGTTTCAGTCGCAGACGCCGGCTTAATTAATGATTCGACGGTCCCAAAACAGGGCTCCCAGCCACCGAAATTCATGTTGTGGCGTGCCTTTTGGCAAACTGTAACGATCAGCGAGAGCTGTCCGACTGACGTGACCCTTCATGTTGTACGGGTTCTTCCAGTTGAAATGATCATCATGGTTGCTGGTTCAGGTTATGACGATGATGAGGATGAATTGTATCTTCATCACTCGTCGGTCTAGAAATAATGAAACGCCATTGGCTTTCCAACGCGGTCCTGTCTGGCTTAGGGACCTTTGTTTGCGCGACATCCATGCTGGTGATGGTTGTCGGATGCTCGACAAAGAACCGCATCGTTATTCCAGCCCAATGCGCTGGCGCGCCTTGTACCGACCAGCTGCAGAAAATCACCGTGCCACAATTGATGGACGAAGCCTGCCTCGAAGAGACACCCTACACCGGTCCGCCGATCACGATTTCGAATTTCGAACAAGCTGAGCCGTGGGATATTAGCCTCGACGAATGCGTGCGATCAGCACTCGCCAACAGCAAAGTCATGCAAAAAGTCGGAGGTGCGGTTGTCTCTTCACCCGCCGCCGTCAACACGCTCTACGATCAGGCAATCGTTGAATCAGGTCCGCAAGGTGTTGAAGCGGCACTCAGCGCATTCGATGCCCAGCTGACTTCTTCGTTCAATTACAACCGAAGTGAAAGAGTTTTCAACAACCTGTTCTTTGGTGGCGGAGCTCCATCACTGATCAGCAACACATCTGCATTTCGCGCTCAGTTGAGCAAGCAGGCGGCCAACGGTAGCACCTTCACGATACGGAACTTGACCGACTATAATCGGAACAGTTCGCCTGCCAACGCGTTTGGTAGTGTCTACGATCTTGTGAATCAGCTTGAGTTTCGTCAGCCGTTGGGGCGTGGAGCTGGCACGACAGTGAATCGCATCGCGGGCCCGAACGCGATTGCTGGACAATACAACGGCGTTTTGATCTCTCGTATTCGCAGCGATATCTCGTTGAGCGATTTTGAGTCAGCGGTTCGTAATTTGGTTCGCGACGTTGAAACTAACTATTGGGAACTGTACTTCGCGTATCGAAACCTTGATACGATTCTTGAAGCACGCGATTCAGCTCGATCGACATGGGAAAACCGCAAGCTACGTTTGGACAACGGCGTCGGTCGACCAGACGACGAAGCTCAAGCCCGTCAGCAGTTCTTTGCGTTCGAAGTCCAAGCGCAGACAGCACTTGCTGGTCGCGGTCAGGGGCAGCTGGGAGTTTTCGGCGCCGAACGAAACCTTCGACGATTGATGGGACTTCCGCCAGTTGACGGTCGCATCATCCGTCCATCTTCGGAGCCCGTTGTTGCTCCGATTGCTTTCGATTGGGAGGCCAGTCGTGAGCAGGCACTTTCGCGTCGCGTTGAGCTTCGGCGTCAAAAGTGGTCCATTCGCCAACGCGAGCTGGAATTGATCGCGGCTCGACAACTGAACAAATGGCAATTCGATGTGGTGGGAAACTACGGCTGGCGTGGCTTTGGTGACAACCTATTCGGAAGTCGTGATCGCGTCACTGGAAGTGCCGTCGAAGATCTTACCAGCGGCGACCTTGATGATTGGCAGTTGGGCTTCGAGATGAACGGCCCAATTGGAAAGCGAGCGGGTCATTTGGCGGTTCGAAATGCGGAGCTGAATCTGATTCGAGCTCGCACGATTCTGGCCGAGCAAGAACGACAGATTCAACATGACTTGAATGCCGCATTCACCGAAGTCGATCGCTCATTCGTGAGTATGAAATCAAGTTTCAATTCAAGGATTGCGTCCCAGGACGAACTGGAACCCAAACGAAAACGTGTTGAAGAAGGCAAGGACCAAGTGTTCTTTCTGCTCGACGCCCAGCAACGTCAGGCGACTGCCGAAAGCAACATTCATCGCTCCATCGCCGACTACAACCTCGCGATTCTTGGCTATCACTTCTCGACCGGTAACTTGTTGAGTCGATTTAATATCCAGCTTACCGAAGGCCCTTGGACAGAGAATGCTCAAGCCCGAGCCAGTGTTAAAGCTGGTCGTATTGGGCCCGGAGAAAATTGCTGCAACGACAGGCATCCGGTTTCCGCTGGCGAATTCAATCAGCGATCTACGACTGCTTCGTATATTCCAACTCAAGACATCAATGGATACGAGCAGGGTGCGGCGTATCAACAATCGGAAGATGGGAGTTCTCCGAGTGATAGCGAGCGTGGAAGCGATAGCGAGCGAGGAAGCGAAGGCGAAAGTGAGCCCATCGAAATCGACAAGGATCCTTCGATCGACGAAGACTCATTGCTTGAGTTTGATGACGCCACATTGTCCAGACCAAGAGTCAATCCGAATGCCAAAGGCTTTCTGTCCGGTGTCGCTGAGAAGCTGAATCCTCGACGTAGAAGATAGAAAAGTTGAGCTATGGTCGGTTCGTGCTACAATTGAAGTGCGGCGACTGGGGATGGGTTTCGCTGACGGATTCGACCTAATTCCTGGTGTTCATTTGTTTGCAAAAATCTTTGTTTTCCTGCTGCTGTTGCAGGTCAGCCACGATTCGGCTGAGGTGCAGTTCGAGAAGCAGATTTTGCCGATTTTCAAGCAGCATTGCTTTGAATGTCATGGCGACGGGGAGACCGAAGGCGAACTGTCTCTGGAGTCCATTTCGTCAATCCGACGCGGCGGTCACACAGGAAGCCCGCTGTTGGCGACGAAGCTGACTGACAGTGAACTCTATCTTCGCATCGTTTCTCTTTCTGAGGGTTATCGGATGCCGAAGAGGAACGATCCTCTTTCGAAGCAAGATGTTGAGACGATTTCGGCTTGGATTTCCAGTGTCCCTGAAGTGGACGCGACTGATTCGTCTGCGACGGACACATCAATCGCTTCAGTCGATTCTGCTGAAACGAACCGTTCTGAAAATAGCTCCGACTCAAGCCAGTATCCGGCATTAATTATTGCATCCGTTTTGATCCTCGCGCTCGTTGGTTGGTTGGTTATTCGGTCGTTTTCCGATCGCAATCGAGGTAGGCGATTTTCGCAGAACTACAATCGTTCGGCGGCGTTCATTGCAATGTTCGTCGGTGCGATGACCTTGCTGTTGCTGTGCGGTGCTGGGTACTTGTATTTCGAGGCCGAAAAGTTGAAGGATGAGAACGCGTCATTGAAGGCGGAATTGCGATCGCTCCAGCCAAAAATGCCACCTCCGATTCGAGTCGATGCCAGAAATCTTCCGTTGCCTCCTCACCCGATGCATCCGCCACGATTGGGAGGACAATATTATCGAGGCAACGACGAACGAGATGACTCGCTTTTCAACGGCGGGTTTTATCGAACCGCAACGATCGATTTACACTTGATCAATTCAGCGGGAGTTCGCCTCGATCGCAACGACGAACTCAGTGACGATCTGTCGATTGAGATTGAGATCCAACGAGCGCCCAAAGCGACGAAAGAACTTTTTAATCAACGCGTGCTGAAAATGGTTTCGCTGGAGCATTTTTGTCAAACGGCTCCGCGTTTCAATCAATCATCGAAATTTACGGCTGTCAAAAAAGACGACCTTTGGAAAGCGACGATTCCTCTACCAAAACAATCGAAGTGGGGCGGTGATCGACTTCGAGGCATGGTTTACATGATGTATGGAGTCCAGCCTAGTCAACAATTGCCGCGACCACACTTTGCGATCCGTTACGACATTCAAACTGACGGAGACAAGATCTCAAACGAATCAGTGCTCTGGATGGGATCGATGTATACGCTCGGAGGTCGTGTATTGGTTCCTGAAGAAGGCAAGATTTTGCTGGACCATTGGTTTGACTGGCGTCCGATCCCTGTCATCGAAGGCGAAGCGGCGACGGATCCAAAGCTGTTAGGCGTCGAAGAGCATTCAGGACAATAGAGTGTGCCGGGCGAATGCATCACTGCGTGACGACGCCAGTGGATCAGTAATGGTTGGAGGCTCAAAGGAACCGGGCCCGCCAACAGATGGAACAACCGTGTTGGATTAAGTGGGGCACTTAATTTCCTTCTTCTACTCCATCGAACCAATTTGTATTGGACGCTTTGGCAGTAGGAGATGCCAGTTTGATTTGATAACCTAAGCATCACCCCCTTGCCTTGCCTCCTCTACTCTCCCTCCAACGTGCCGCCATGAGCAGATTTATTTTCTTAATCGTTCTCGCAACGAGTATCTTGACTCCGGAGATTTTAAATTCACAAATCATCGATCGCGTTTGGTATGTCGGTGAAGAGCAAATTGAAGGGAAACTGCGGAAATTGGGCGATAAAAGCGTCGATCTCAAAACGATGGATGGTGAGTACAGAACAGTATTGGTGGAGGAGCTGAGTGAAAAGGATCAAAAGTATCTTTCTGTGAGTTGCCGAGAAGTTGTAGATCGCGACCGGCAGCAATTTGACTTAGTTTCAAAACACTTTGTTTCATATCTCGCAGATCCTAAAACGGCAGTAGAAGAATTGAAAAAACTTGAAGGCAGCCCCGTTCGCAGCCCTTACGCCTCAATGATGATCGGAGTGGCAAAGGCTCTTCAGGAAGGCGATCACGTCAAAGCCGGCAAGTATTTTGGGAAGGCAACAAAAGCCATCAAGATCTCGCGGATTTTTTTAGGTGACCAATATCAAGAGTCTGCGTTCGAATCTTTACTAAACAATTCCGGTGTCGTTGCGATCAAGAAACACAAAGGCGACACCGCTGCAAAGCTGTTC
>CALLUY010000166.1 GCA_938010615.1 uncultured Pirellulaceae bacterium
ACTCGCTTGCGAGGAAATTGCATGGTTTGGTTTGTCCGTTCAAATTTTAACCCGACGCGTAGGGTTTGAAGTTGCACACCTTTTTATTCCGAAGGAATTTCAGCCATTAGCCGGAGGTCGAGCGTAGCGACCACCTCCGGATCCCTAAGGATGCACGATTCGATCCTGAAGGGATCGCAGGAAACGCCCGCTGTGATCCCTTCGGGATCATGTTTGCTTTCGACCGAATCCGGTGATGGCGCTGCGATTATCACCGGCTAATTGCTTGAATCCCTTCGGGATGGGCCGATATAAAGCAACTTCATAGAGCGTGAGCGAGGTGCCAGCTGCACCTCGCTCACGCGTCGGATTGTGACTGGCAGTATGCACCTGCGTAACGCTAGAAGCCGTCGTTGCGTTACATAAACTGATCGCTATCGAATTCGCCAAATGTCTTCGTCCGCGACGCCGACTTTCTTTTGAAGTTTGGCGATGTCTTTTTTGAAGCGGCGAGCATCGACCGGATATCCTTTCGTTGGCTTCAAGTGCGGTAAGTGCGTTTGCCAATATCGATTCCATCGCAGCATGTATAATTCACGAACGTACTTGGCGCACATCGACGCCAAAGCAATCGGAAGCCACGATTCGCCCTTGGCCGAAAACTGAATTGATGATCTTCCATTGTCGAACTGGTATCGGCTGCAGGGTCGGCTCTCCAGTTCTGTGGTGACGCTAGAGTCGCCGAAATGCTGCTGCAGTGCGGGTGCGTACCGATTACGTCCGCCATGTTTGTCGCAGCGGATATCGAAATGGTCTGCTGGTGCGTTGTCGGTCGCCGCCATCATGGATGAAATCAAACCTAACGACTCCGCCGTCAAACAGCTGGCTTTGTTGCCATGCTCTTCAATGCTTTGATTGAATCGCCGCGGGAAAACAGTTGCAACGGAAAGCTGTTTCAGCGCGGCTCCGTTTTGTGAAAGGGTGTCGTTGATTTTTCGACCGAGTGGCTCGACAACCGATGGGTCGCATTTGAGAGGAAGCTCAATTTCATGACACTGAAAGTACTCCGAGTTCTGAATTGAGCTCGCGTCGACTCCCAGCAAAACCATTAGCTCATCGACGTTTTCTGGAACCGTTTCGTGAATCGCAAGCAGACAGGCCAGCACGCCACGTTCGAGCAATTCAATTTTTCCGGACGAGTAGACGGCTTTCGAGTCGGCAATCATCAATCCCGACGTCGAGTCACGTTTTTCGTAAGCCGATAGTTTGCTCTTCTGATCGAAAACGAACTCCGAGAGTTCGGATTGGAAATCGAAGTCTTCGTTTTCCGATTCCCATCGCGTCGCACCGATCACCAGTGGCCCAAGGTTCGGGCCGTAGCCGGCTTCGTCAGTTGCGATGATGTGTTGCATTGATTTTCGTGGTTGCGGCTTCCAGCCGCAGCAATTCGTTCTTCTGATGTCACACGCAAATGACTGCGGCTGGAAGCCACAGACACGTAAGGGATTTACAATGTCGCCGCAATCTCCGCCGCGGCATCGCATAATTCCTTTGCGTCCGCCATGGAAGTAGCTTCCGCGATCGCACGTACGATTGGTTCCGTGTTACTCGGCCGAACCAACATCCACTTGTCCGACCAATCGAGTCGCAAGCCGTCCATCGTGCCGTGGGCAGCATCGGGATATTTCTCTTGCAGCTTCGCGTAAAGCGTCGGAACTTTGTCACGATCGATCGCGACTTTCGTTTTGTGAATTTCGTACGATGGGATATCAGCCTTCAGTTCTGCAACTGACTTTCCTGTCGCCGCCATCGCATCAAGAACCTGAGCCATCGCGACAAAGCTGTCTCGGACGTAGCCGACTTTCGGATCGATCGGGCCGCCGTTCCCTTCGCCGCCATAAACCGCACCAAGCTCTGACATTTTTCCAGTCACGTTTGCTTCGCCGACAGCGCTCAAGTGCAACGTGCTTCCATGTCGCTCACAAATGTCAGCCGACATGCGGCTCGATGAGCAATTGATGACGACGTCGCCAGGAGTTTGTTGCAAGCGATGATTTAGGGTGATCGCGAGAGTGTATTCTTCGCCGATGTAAGCTCCACTGCCGTCAATGATCGCCAATCGATCAGCGTCAGGGTCTTGGCAGAAAACGACGTCCGCTCCGAACTCGACTGATTTTTTGACCGTGTCCTGCAAGTTCGCTTCGGTTGGCTCTGGGGGATGCTCGAACAGTCCATCAGGCTGTGCACCGAGGCATTGAAACTCGCAGCCGAGACTTTCGAGAAGCGGCTGGCCAAGAACCGAACCAGCGCCGTGATGGCTGTCGAGGACGACTTTGAATTTCGCGGCGCGAATGGCGTCAGCGTTGACGGTGGCCAAAACTGCCTTTAGATGCGCCGAGGTTGTGTCTTCCAGATTCGTGGTCGTGCCGACTTCTTCCCAGGCAACCGACTTCAGATCGTAGTCGCGATACGCATCGATAACTCTTTCACCGGCCTCGGCATTGATGACTCGACCCGTTGCGTCGAACAGTTTGATGCCGTTGTACGGTGGAGGATTGTGACTGGCTGAAATCTGGATTCCGCCGGCAGCATTGTGCTCGCGAACAAGAATGCCGGTCGTTGGAGTTGCGGCCACGTCGCCGTAGATCACATCTCGCCCGATCGAATTGAGTCCGCTGCAAATGGCTTGAGCCAGCATTGGACCGGTGGTTCGTCCGTCGCGGGTCACGACAATTGGACCGTCGGCGTCGAGCAGTTGAACGTAGGCGGTGGTGTACTTGATCACCAGCAACGGGTCGAGGCTCTCACCGACGATGCCGCGAAGGCCGGAGACGCTGATGATGGGTTCACTTTTGCCGGAGTTGCTCATGATAAAAACTGGGTGAGAGGGTGTTATTTTTTAGCCAAGGTTGTACCCGCCAAAGCGTATTCTGGCTAGAATCCAAGACTCATTCGCGTTGTGAATTGCTTCTCAACAAACATATTTACGCAACCTAGCCAGATATTCTTATGTCAGATTCCGCTGCCCCGATTGATGTTTCTAATTGCCTCCAGAAAGTCCGCGATGCTGTTGCAGCCGGGAAGATGACGGATTCCGTGACTGCGAACATTGAATGCTGGCTAACGGAGGCTCGCTATTCTCAATATGTACCGCAAATCATTGAGCACGTTGAGGATGAAAAATGGCAAGAACTCGACGACGCGTTTTGGACCGTGATTCCGTTTGGAACCGGTGGTCGCCGCGGAAAAATGTATCCTTTCGGCAGCAACTCGATCAACGAACGAACGATCGGCGAAAGCGCCCAAGGGTTGGCTGACTACATAAAAGAAATTAAACCGGATGGCCCGTGGAAGTTTGCGATCGCTTACGACACGCGGCATCGGTCTCGCGAATTTTCCGAACTGTGCGCTGGGATCATGGTCGCCAACGGCTTTGAAGTTTTCTTCATCGACGACTATCGCAGCACGCCAGAACTTTCGTATCTCATTCGCTACAAAGAATGCGATTGTGGCATCATGGTTACGGCCAGCCACAATCCGCCCAGCGACAACGCGGTCAAAGTTTACTGGTCCAACGGAGCTCAGTTGATTCCACCGCATGACAAAGCCGTGATCGCCAAGGTTGCCAACGTCGACGAGCTTCCGAAAGTTGACTTCGATAAAGCGGTTGCTGATGGCAAAGTTCACATTGTTACAGACGAGACCGATGCGGCGCTGATGAAAGAACATTTGAACGTTTCTTTTGATGGTCCGCGTGACCTGAAAGTTATCTATTCGCCGTTGCATGGCGTCGGAGAGGCGAACGTCAAGAGTCTGCTGGAGACGGTTGGCTTCAACGATCTTGAAATCTACGAATTGCATCGCGAACCGAATGGAGATTTCCCAAACGTTCCCGGGCACGTGTCGAACCCAGAGAGAGCCGTTGTCTTTGAGTCGATCATCGAACACGCGAAAACTGCCGGCGCTGATTTGATTTTGGCTACTGATCCGGATTGTGATCGCATGGGAGCCGCGGCGCCAGTGACGTTGGATCCGGCAGGAGAATGGAAGACGTTCAATGGAAACCAACTCTGTGCTTTGCTGGGCGACTTTGTTGTCTCGAAGCATCAAGAAGCTGGGACTCTGACACCAGAAAACTACATTGTTTCGACGTTGGTGACGACTCGGATGCTTCGACGCATTTGCGAAGCGTTTGGTGTCCAATGCAAAGATGAAAACCTTGTCGGCTTCAAATGGATTTGCAATGTGATGGACGACGAAGGTCCGGAGAAATTTATCTACGGTACCGAAGAGTCACATGGGTTTCTGGTCGGACAGTACTGTCGTGACAAAGACGGTGCGATCGCCTGTTTGTTGATGACTCAGCTTGCCGCGATGGTTAAAGCGAAAGGGATTTCGTTGCACGAGCACATGGATCAGCTGTACAAAAAGTACGGTTACCACGCTGAGCGATTGGTCAACGTTCGCATGGAAGGTTCGGACGGCATGAAGAAGATGAAAGAATTGATGGCAACGTTCCGCAGTGCTCCACCGAAAACGATGGGTGGTTTGGCGATCAAGTCGGTTGCTGATTACGGATCTTTGAAGCGAAAGTTTGCCGACGGCACCGAAGAGTCTTTCGAAGGGCCGGTCGGAGATTTGATTTTTTTCGAAACGGAGATCGAAGGAAACTATGTTGCTGCTCGCCCTTCGGGAACCGAGCCAAAGATTAAGTTCTACATGTTCACGACCGTTGCAGCGGCGGATTCGCAAGACGTTGAGGAATGTCGTGGCGAGATGGAAAAACGTTTGGATGCGTTTGCGGCAGATATGGAAGCGTTTGCGAAGAGCGTTTAGTTGGCCAATGCAGGGATTGAAACGCGGAGGCGCGGAGAGCACGGAGATCATCTCCGCGCCTCCGCGTTTTTAAAATGACTGAAAAGAAAATTACTCTTACTCTAGACTCCGAATCCGAAACCGAATCGCTCGGCGTCGCGATCGGAAAGCATCTGCAGCCCGGCATGGTCATCGGACTGTGCGGAACGCTCGGCAGTGGAAAAACTCGGCTGACGCAGGCCATCGCTCGCGGACTGGAGATCGAACAACCCGTCGTCAGTCCGACGTACACGATTTGCGTCCCCTACGCTGGACGTTTGCAGCTTTTGCATATGGACGCGTACCGCATTGCACAAGCCGAAGAAGTGGACGAACTTGCGTTGTTCGAACGCGTCGACGATGGCGAAGTGTTGATCATCGAATGGGCAGATCGCATTGAAGCTCAGCTTCCCGATATCGATGTGTGGATCAAAATGGCTCCGACCAGCGAGGAAACTCGATCTTTTGAAGCCGAAGCGAGATCGGAAAAAGGAGTGAGTTTTCTAGCGGCGTTGGGTCAATTGTTTAACGGCAATACCGTTCAATGAAGCCAAAGTCTCGGTGGCATAGGCCTCTGGCCTGTGTTCTGCATGTCCACAAGCCAGAGGCTTATGCCACCTCCCCAACTGCAACGACCCTACTGAAAAGGCAAAACGAAGGGTGACATCACCTTCATTGAACGGTATTGTGTTTAACGGCAAGCCGTAGGCGACTGCGCGATGATGTTGACGCAGTCGCCTTCGGCTTGCCGTTAAACGACGAAGCTGCATTTAAGCGATAGTCACGTAGGTCATGCTGTGCATGACAAGCCACTGGAGCAACTTTCGATCACAAAAACGCAATCCGTTATTCGGCGGCAGGCACAGCCTGCCCTACAGTTATTCGGCGGCAGGCACAGCCTGCCCTACAGGCTGACCGGAGCACCCGTTTTCGCGGATTCGTAAATCGCATCGATGACTTTCATCAACGACAACGCTTGGTCGGGAGTATTGAGCGGTTTCTCTTTGCCTTCGATAGCTAGAACGAAATTCTGTGCTGATCGAGCACGTCCCATGTCTTCACAAGCTTCGACTTCGACCGTTTCGTTGACGGAAGCTCCGTCCTTCTGAACGTAGATCTCGCAAGTGTCGATCGCTGTGTCGTCAAGTCCGTCAGTCCCGAACAGACGTTCGACTTTGCCGCCGCCGTTGGATCCCTGAAACACAACCGAGACTTCTTCCCGTTTGATCATCTCGGCCCACGAAGCCTGAAGGGTAAGGACTTGGCCAGATTTGAAAGAGACCATTGCGTGAGCAGCCGATTCGACGTCGGTCGTTCCGTCCGCTTTGTCCGGAATTCCCCAAGGCCCTTTGAAGTTCTTGTCCGTGATGAAGTTGTCGAATGTTTGGCCGAGCACATGCGCTGGTTCCGGGTAGCCCATGAAGTGCATGGCGAGGTCGACCATGTGCAGCAAGTCGATCAAAGGACCGCCGCCAGAAAGTTCCTTCGTCGTGAACCATCCGCCGAAGCCAGGAATGCCCGTGCGACGAATCCACTTGGCTTGGGCTGAATTGATGTCGCCGATAACGCCGTCTTCGATGGCTTTCATCATCGCGTACGATTCAGGTCGAGCACGATTGTTGAAGTTGAACATCAGGAATTTGTCGGCTTTTTTTGCTGCCGCAATCATTTCCTCAACTTGGGATGCGTTGAGAGCCGGTGGCTTCTCGCAGAAAACATGCTTGCCCGCTTCGAGACATTGAATCGCCAACGGAGCGTGAAACTTGTTCGGCACGATGATGCTGACCGCATCGCATTCGCACTTCTCCAGCATCTCAGCCACGTCAGAATACGTCTCGCTGGCATTCCACTCATCGGCCGCAGTTTTGGCGGCATCGGCATTCATGTCGGTGATCGCAACAATCTTGGCACCAGCATCGACGAACCCTTTGGCGTGGTACTGAAGCATCCCTCCAGCACCGATAACAGAAACTTTCAATGACATCTTGTATTCCTTCGTTCAGTTTTGAGAACCAAGAATATAGTTCGCCGTGAGCCAAACTTCCAGTCGCTGAATAAGCGGAGGTTCATTGTCCAGCAACGTCACAGATTATCTCTGCTGCCTTAACGGCATCGGATTCGCTGATGTGCATATGAGTTACCGCTCGAACGGTGTCGTGGCTGAAGGGGTACATTCCAACGCCCGCATCGCCGCAACGCTGGACCATTTCGGCCGCCGTGCCGATTGACGGATCAACGTGGAAAATCGCAATGTTTGTGTGAACCGATTCGATATCGATCGTCAGCTTCGGATGTTGTGAGACAACTTCGGCGAAACGTTTTGCGTTTATGTGATCGTCAGCAAGTCGTTCGATATTGTTCTCCAGCGCGAAAAGTGCTCCTGCGGCGATGATGCCGGATTGACGCATACCACCGCCAAGGACTTTGCGGTGTCGAATCATGTCCTTTCGCATAGACGCGTCTCCAGCGAGACACGATCCGACCGGCGCTCCGAGTCCTTTTGAGAAACAGATGCTGATCGTGTCGAAGTTCTTGCTCCAGATTTTTGCGTCGATTCCGGAACCAACAACGGCGTTGAAGAAACGGGCTCCATCGAGATGCGTTGGGAGTCCTTGTTCGCGAGCCCAGCCGCAAACGGATTGAACGTCATCGAGAGGAAGGATGATTCCGCCGCCTTTGTTGTGAGTGTTCTCGAGGCACAGCAGGCGAGTGTAAGTTGCGTGTTCGTTGTCCGGGTTGACGAGGTTTCGGACGTGTTCGATTTTAAGATTGCGACCGGGAGCAGTGACGGTTTTTGCGACCAGTCCACTCAACTGAGCGAATGCTCCTTGTTCGTAGTTGTAGATGTGGCAGCCGGCTTCGCAAATGAATTCATCACCGGGGCGACAATGAACGCGAAGCGCTGCTTGATTCGTCATCGTCCCTGAAGGCATGAAGACGGCGGTTTCTTTGCCAAGCAAATCGGCAATTCGTTCTTCGAGTGCGGCGACGGTTGGGTCAACGTCGATCACGTCGTCGTTGACTTCAGCATTTGCCATCGCGGAACGCATTGCGTCGCAAGGTTTGGTCAGAGTGTCGCTGCGGAGATCGATCATGTGAATGGAGATATTGTGGAATGGAAATCAAAGGGGCATCATACCGCAGTTTCCAGAAACCCGAGGTGGTGAGCCGTGTGAGCTGCGTGAAACTTTTCAAACTCTTCCCTGCTCATGGAACCAAATCCCGGGTGAGGATGAAGTTCTCCTTCGCCGGAAAGAAACTCAGTCACGCATTTCGCAAATGCTGCGACTTCCTGAGCGTCGTCGGCATTCTCTGGGGGAACAAACATCGGTGCGGTCATTAGGCCTTTTGGTGACTTGCCCGCGAGTAGTTTCGGCAAGCCAAATCGCCGCATCAGAGGGCGAATTGGAAATCCGAGAACTGACATCCACGTGGGATATCCATTCATGTTTGCTTCGATCGTGAGTCGCATGTGTTGACAGATCTGGCCAAGCGACCAATTTCAATTCTTCACATAGCCAGACGCGAGCAGACGCTCGCACTCATCCACGGCGTCAGAAAGCTGATCAAATATTAGGGCTCGTCGCATGATCACTCCAGAAAAATAAGTCCGTGGTCAAACGGTCACGGACTTTAAATTTTCGATTTGAATTCGACGGGATTCAAGACAGAGCGACAATTTAGTCGTTGACGTGCGTTTCGAGGAAACGAGCCAGACGGTGGAAGTCGCTGTTGGCGTCAATGTAGCGGACGACAGTGACCAACGTATCTGGATCGACGAGTTTTTCGAATGGCACGTAGTGCAGATCAAGCTGTCCTGAAACGCTGACCATCACGCCGTTAAGCTTTTGCTCGGCCAACGCGCGGAAAGCTCCAACGCCAAGCTGGCTGCCGAGCATCGCGTCGAATGCGTGAGGCTGAGCACAGCGGGCTTCGTAGCCAAGTTGCAAACCCTTGACCAATCGAACGCGACCATTGGTCTTGTCGGAGTAAGCCTGCTGAACCGCTTTCGACATGATCGAAAACAGGCTGACTTGGGAGATGTTGATGTGTCCGTGATCGTCGCGTTCGATCCCTTCGACGTAACTGAAAGGAAGATACTCGGCGAGTCCTTCTGCCATCACGATGACGCCATACTCTTTGCCTTCGTTTTCGCGGGCCAAGATGGTCTTCACGACGCGATCGCAAACACGCTCCATGTCCATGCACTTGCGAACTTTCTTTTCGCCAGAGGCATCGGTGAATTCTTCTTCGACCAAGTATCCCGCGATGACGTCTTCGACGCTGATCACCAAACTGGCTTCCCCAGCGATCGCAGCACCGTACGAAAGCCAACCAGCACTGCGGCCCATTGTTTCCGCCAAGAAGTAGGAACGAGTCGCTTCGGCATCGTGGATCAGAGTTCGGATCTCAGTCGCCAGGAAATCGACGGCGGTGAAGAAACCGAACGTGAAATCAATTCCGTGGTAATCGTTGTCGATTGTTTTCGGCAAGTGCACGACGGGAATGATCTTGTCAGCGTTGTACTTTTCCTGGAACAGTTTGAATTTGTTGGCGGTCTTGAGTGTGTCGTCTCCGCCGATCGAAATCAGAGCATCGACGCCAAGCGACTTCAGGCCATCGGAAACGCGTTTCATCGGAGCGACTTTTTCAGCATCATCCAAGTCGGACGGATGACCAATCATCTTTCCGGGGTTGCTTCGGGCGGTTCCGATCATGATGCCCTGAGAGCTCCGTGTGCGGCGAAGCATCTTGTGGGTCAGCACGACGTAGTCTTTATCTTCAACCAGTGCCGTCTCGCCGTCGTACTCAGACAGCGCAGAATAGCCGTGTTTGATTCCGATGACTTCAACGCCGGCACGCAGGAACGAGTGAGCCGCAGCGGAGATCACGGCGTTAGCTGCAGGAGCAGGTCCGCCAGCGAACAGGATTGCAACGCGTTTGAAAGAATGCTCAGGACGAGTCGGAGGTGAAAGAGTATTTGCCACGAAAGAGTCCTTGTGAATTGTGTGGTGGTCGATGCCGGTTGGTGCCGTCAAGTCGATGAATGAAGTCGCATTTTTTGTCCCCGGCGCCAGATTTTCAAGACACGTTGCGAGTTTTGGCAAACCGTAGCTGCTGGAGTGACTATCGGTCCCGTTAGCTGCCTTTTGTGGTTCAGTGCGGCGATAGGACTTAGCACCATTCCTGAGTCAGCGGTTTGACGACGACTTCCGGGACGTGGACTGCTTTCGGAAGTTCGATCAGCGATGTGATCAGTTCGCCGACATGGTCCGCTTGAAGCATGCGTCCGCGATGTTCTTCGGTGACTGGAGCAGGACGCTGTTTCAGCAACGGAGTATCGACTTCGCCAGGGTAAACATTCGTAACGCGAACTCCATCGACGGCTGCTTCGTTGGCGACACAAGTTCCCAGTGCCGTCATGCCAAACTTGCTGGCCGAATACGCGATTCCGGCCAGAGCGATGGCTCGTTTGCCGGCGACGGAGGAGACGTTGATGATCAGGCCATCTTTTCGAGATCGCATGTTCGATAGAACCGCCAGCATGCAGTTGTAGGCTCCAGTTAAGTTGATCGCAATCATCTGATCCCATTGCTCGGGCGACATTTGCTGCATGCTGCGGTTAGGAATGTTGATGCCGGCAGCGTTGACCATCACGTCGACGGGTCCCCCGAGTGCTTGTTCGGCCCACTGGAAAAAAACGTTGACGCTTTCTCGGTCAGCAACGTCGATTGCGTGGCACAGAATCGACGTGCCTTCTGCGGCTTCGTTTAGCTTCTCAACGGTTCGACCGCCGATAGCGACGGAGAAATTTTCACGCTGGGAAAGAATTCTGGCGGTCGATCGACCCATGCCAGATCCTCCACCGATAACGACGACTCGAGTTTTTGACATGGTCGTGGGTCCTTGTTGGTTTGGATGTCGGATGTGTCGGGGAATAAATACGCGTTCAATTTGTCCGCGCGAATGCTAACCCGACGCGTAAGTTTTGAAGTTGCACACTTTCAGTCACGAAGTGACGACATGTTTTAGCCATGGCGGAATGTGTCAACGAGTTTGAGACAACTTATTTTTGATTTAGGTCTCTCTTTTTGATTTACTCGCAGGATTGGCAGTTGCGCGGGGGATTTTTTGAGGAATAACTCCGGTGTTCAAAGATGGTTCTTGCCGTAGTATT
>CALLUY010000167.1 GCA_938010615.1 uncultured Pirellulaceae bacterium
AGAAAACAAGATCGCAAAAGAAAACAAGATCGCAATAGAAAACAACTTAGGCAATGCCCATGAATCCAATCGACCAATTCAACAAACTTCAAAATCGTCGTCAGTTTTTCGCCCAAGGCAAACATCTGCTTGGCGGTGCCGCTCTGGCTTCGCTGCTTGGTCAATCGATGGCCCGTAACGCCTCTGCTGCGATGCCAGTTCCTGACGTACGCATGCCGCACTTTCCAGCCAAAGCCAAACGAGTAATTTATTTGCACATGGTTGGCGGACCGTCGCAGATGGACCTGTTTGACTACAAGCCAAAAATGGACGAGTGGTACGACAAAGATTTGCCGGAGTCGATCCGCAAAGGTCAACGGTTGACCACCATGACCAGTGGCCAAGACCGTTTCCCGATTGCTCCGTCGAAGTACAGTTTCAAGCGTCGTGGCGAATGCGGCATGTGGATGAACGAAACTTTGCTTCCGTGGCTGGGCAACAAGGCCGACGAAATTTGTTGGATGCGTTCGATGCACACCGAAGCCATCAACCACGAGCCCGCGATTGCGGCGATGCAAACCGGAAACGAAGTCACGGGTCGTCCTTGCCTCGGAGCTTGGGCATCGTATGGACTCGGAAGCGAAAACGAAAACTTGCCGGCGTTCGTTGTGCTCGTCGCCACGCCAACGAATCGCGAACAAGAACAAGCGATTGCTTCGCGGCTTTGGAGTTCAGGGTACTTGCCAGGCAAGCATGCGGGTGTCTCTTTCCGTAGTGCAGGCGATCCGATTCTTTACATCAACAATCCGGACGGCGTTCCAACTGCAATTCGAAAACGCTCGATCGACGGACTCAATCGACTTAATCAATTGAACTTCGAAGCCATTGGCGATCCAGAAACCAATACACGGATTCAGCAATACGAGATGGCTTTCAAAATGCAGGCCAGCGTTCCTGAACTGACGGATCTGTCTAGCGAAACCGAAGCAACGTTCAAGCTCTACGGTGAAGAAGCGAAAAAGCCCGGCACGTTTGCCAACACGGCATTGATGGCTCGTCGACTTGCCGAACGAGGCGTTCGTTTCGTGCAAGTTTATCACAACAACTGGGACCACCATTCGAATGTCAATGCTCGCATGCCAGACCAATGCAAAGACGTCGACCAACCTTGTTATGCGTTGCTCGAAGATTTGAAACAGCGAGGCATGCTTGACGATACGCTTGTGATTTGGGGCGGCGAATTTGGTCGCACAATTTATTCCCAAGGCGGATTGTCAAAAGACAACTACGGCCGCGACCATCATCCTCGATGTTTCACCATGTGGATGGCCGGCGGCGGTTCTCGCGCCGGACAGATCTACGGCGAGACAGATGACTTTTCGTACAACATCACCAAAGACCCAATTCACATCCGCGACTTCCACGCAACGGTTTTGAAGTTGATGGGCTTCGACCACAACAGGTTCAGCGTGAAATATCAGGGGCTGGATCAGAAGTTGACTGGCGTCGAGGAAGCCCACGTGATTAAGGATTTATTGGCGTAGTCCAATCCGGTCCGCCAATACAAGCCCGAAGCGCAAGTTTTGATGTTGCGCATTTAAGTTGGGATTTCTTGTTTTACATGACAATGCACGTGAAAATTGAAAAATACGAAGCGTTGCAATACAAGCCCGACGCGCAAGCGAGGGATCGGGAAATCCTCGGAAATATTCCTTCGCTTGCGCGTCGGGCTTGTATTTGCGCAACATCAAAAAGCGCAAGCGAGTGGTCTTTTGAACCAGCTGCCATCGGAAAAGACAATGGAACGTTTACGATAGACCACTCGATTGCGCTTCGGGCTCGTATTGCGGTCGCGATTGCCAGAGTTCAACCGTCGACAATTCTGACCCCAACTCTTAAAATGCACGCTTCCATCACAGAGGAAGCGGCGTGTCACTCAAAAAAAACCAAATTCACCAAGGCGATTGCGTCAAGCAACTGGCCAAACTCAACGCCGGATCAGTTGATTTGGTCTTTGCGGATCCGCCGTTCAATATTGGTTATGACTACGATGTCTACGATGATTTGCAGTCAACCGAAAAGTATCTCGAGTGGTGTGGTGAATGGATTCGCGGCGTTCATCGAGCCCTCAAACCGGACGGAACTTTCTGGCTTGCGATCGGCGACACTTACGCTGCTGAACTGAAAATCGAAGCCCAGAAGGCTGGCTTCCACTGTCGCAGTTGGGTCATCTGGTACTACACCTTTGGCGTCAATTGCGTCAACGGATTCAGTCGCTCGCACACGCACATTTTCCACTTCGTTAAAGACAAGAAGAACTTTACATTCAACCGCAGCAATCCACAGATTCGCGTTAAGTCAGCTCGGCAGATGGTTTACGGCGACAATCGAGCTAACCCTGCTGGTCGATTGCCCGACAACACTTGGATTCTTCGTCCGCAGGATGCACCCGAAGCGTTCAGCCCGAATCATGACACATGGTACTTTGCTCGCGTCGCTGGAACGTTCAAAGAGCGTGAAGGTTTTCACGGCTGTCAGATGCCCGAGCAACTTTTGGCTCGGATCATTCGTTCGTCCAGTAACCCGCAAGATTTGGTGCTGGATCCGTTCGGCGGCAGCGGGACGACGATGTGCGTTGCAAAGAAGCTCGGTCGAAAGTGGATGGGTTTTGAGCTTTCTGATGAGTACGTGAAATACATTGGCAATCGGTTGGAGAAAACAAACTTCGGCGACCCGATCGATGGGCCAGAGGATGCGATCGAGAGTGCACCTTCGACAGCCAAAGGGAAACGCCGCAAGAAAGGCTTCGACGAAAAGACAATCAACGCCGTCGTTGAATCGTATCAGCAGGCCGGCGAAGGTTTTCCGGTTGACTATTTGCTGTGCGATAAAGACCTTAACAAACGTTTCATTGACAATTGTCTGGGGAGAGGCGTCGGCGGAAACGCGACCGTATGGAATCGGCTTTTGCTGCGGCTTCGCAAATCGAAAAAGCTGCCTGCGTCCACCAAACGCGCACCAAAAATTTCGGCCGTGGATCAAAATCGATACGGCTACGCCAGCGAAATCGCCTGGCGTCTAATCGGAGTCGACTTTGGCGTTTCGTTAGATGAGATGTTTTGCTCCCCCGATTCGGCGGCTTACTTCGATCGAATCGCGTCCGAATACGGTCCGCAGAACATGGAAGTTTCTTCGACCGACTATCGCCGAGCTGCAATCGCGATTCGCAAACAAGCTCGCAGTGCACGTCGCGTTGCGGCCGAGCGAAATGGAGATTTCACAAAGAAACGTTTGACTAAAGTTGCAATCGACAAAATTGGGAATTCGAAATACGAATGCCCTGGCGTGTTCGTGATCGCCAGCGATAAAGTAGGACTCTTTGCAGGAGAAGCCGCGAATCTGCGCGAGCACGTCGAAACTTTGCTGGATAATCCCCGCTGGGAAGCGCTCGAGCCGAATTCGGTTTTGATACAAACTGGTGAAGACAGTTTTTCATCTGAATACTGTGCGATGAAGTCGGTCGTTGTTGCCAAAAAGCGTCCTTTACTCAACAGCAACGTGTGGATCGATTCGGAATCCGCGTGATCGGTCGTCGCGTTGGAACTTCAGATCGAAGTGATGTAAAATGCAGTGGTTAAATTGGACCGCCACTGCACCGGACTTCACGATGAAAAAACTTCTCCGCTACTTGATCGCCGCACTCTTCGTTTTCAGTCTCGCGATGACTGTGAACGCGCAAGAAAAAGCAGCCAAAGAAATCGTTCGCTCGATTGAAAAGCTCGACGATGGCCTCGACGCACTGATCGATGTGAACGCGAAAATAGAAGTCATCTCCACCGGACATCAGTGGTCCGAAGGTCCGGTTTGGAATCGGGAAGGCAAATTCCTGCTGTGGTCCGATGTGCCGCGAAACAAAATTAGCAAATGGGATCCGGCGACCGGTGAGACAACCGTCTTCATGGATCCAAGCGGATACGATGGTCCGAAAACGGAATGGGGCGAGCCCGGTTCAAACGGTTTGATGATGGATGCGAATGGCCTGCTGACCGTTTGCGATCACGGTAACCGTCGCGTGTACCGACAAGAAAAAGACGGAAGCAAGACGACGATATGTGATCGATTCGAGGGAAAGCGATTCAACAGCCCGAACGATTTGATCATTCATTCAAACGGAGACATCTATTTCACCGATCCTCCGTACGGACTCAAGGACAAAGCGTCTCGTGAGATCGAATGGCATGGAGTCTACCGCGTGAAGCCGGACGGCACCGTGACGTTGTTGACCAAAGAGATGACTCGTCCCAACGGCATCGGCTTGTCACCGGACGAGAAAACGCTCTACGTGGCACAGTCCGACAAAGAGTTGGCCGTTTTCAAAAGCTGGCCAATCAAAGACGACGGAACTTTGGGCGATGGCAAAGTCATCCTCGACGCGACGCCGTGGGCAAAGAAAGGTGATCCGGGAATGCCTGACGGAATGGCGATTGATCAGAACGGAAACATTTGGGGAACGGGTCCCGGCGGCGTGATGATCATTTCACCCGAAGGGAAATTGCTTGGCCGCATCATGATGGGCAAACCAACGGCGAACTGTGCTTTCGGTGATGATGGTTCGACGTTGTTCATCACCTCAAGCGGATTCATCTGCAAGGTGAAGACGAAAGCGAAGGGCTTGAATTTCAAAGAGTAGCTCTTTGAGTTAGAAACCGTTGTAAGGCGGAACGAATGCACCGCGGTTGCCAGTCGGTTCGATGCGATGAGGATTTACTTGCAGACTTTTCGTTGGTGGCAACGGCAAGTCAAAACCGGCTGGCCTTCCGCCGACGATTGGTGGGCCCAGATCAGTGCTGGGATAGGGATCGTGAATCACGGCTCGTTCTCGTTGCATTCCAATCGTTCCGGGCGGACCCAGATTCAATTGTGTGCTGCCGCAGCCGGTGACAAGAAAAACGAGCGCAAGGATGGCCAATCCGGAAAAGAAAGATCGGAGTTGGATTGCGCTGCTCATGTGCGGACTGTGGCAGATGTTGGCGCGGCAACAAGAGCAGTTTTGCTGGCAGTGTGATGGGGTTGAGTGTCACGCGGAGTCGCAGAGAGATGTTTTTGGCCACAGATGAACACAGATTTTCACAGATATTTGCACTGGATCTGTGGAGATCTGTGTTCATCTGCGGCTGGAATTAATTATTCAACCGAATCAGCAATCCACTTCAGGTACGATGTGCTACCGCCAACGATCGGCGTGACAATAATTTCGGGTTCATCGTAAGAGTGCATTTCTCGGATCGTGGAAATGATCGTGGCAACATGCTGAAACGTGGTCTTTATCGAGCACGAATGCTCCGTCGACGATTCAACTTTGCCATCCCAGCGATAAACGCTCTTGATCGGACCAGAGATTTGGCAGCAAGCAGCGATTCGCTTTTGTAGTAACGCATAGGCGATCTGCCCGAGGACCTCATCTGATTCGGCGGTCGTTGAAACGATGACCGGAGTTTCACGATCCACGATTCACCTCAAACGGAATTTTGATAGCAATAATCGAACAGCGCCTGCCATTCGGCAAACGCGAGTTGTTGTGCCACGTCTGAAAGTGCGCCACCTTGATACTCCTTTTCGCATTGATCGACGAAGGAGAACGGAGCAAATCCAGATGCGATGTCACCGAATGCTTCGTGATCGCCGACGCGGCGATACCAGTACTTCGCGTTGGAAAAATCGCCTTCAGTGCGATGCATGATCGCGTGAAGCCAACTTCCTTCAGCTGTGTGGATCGATTGGCTGATGTCGTGGGATTCGTGCAAGAAATTATGCAACAGCAACAGTCCTGACTTGCAACAATCTGCCATATCGTGATTCGTAATCGGGACTTCAAAAAGCTCGTCCGTGCTTAAATCGCGAAGTTGATGTGCAAAATCAGAGTTACCGCTGGGGTCGATTTCCCGAGCGTACGTGGAGATTGCGTCGGGAGTTAAAAACTGTTGAGCAACAGGATTCATGAAGATTGGGTGGTTTGAGCCGAGCGGGTGTTTTGCCTGATTCAGGCATTTTGCGGCAGTTTCGGACAGTTTGCAAGTCTGGCTTGCTTGCGTTGTGGAGGACTCCTATACTCCGCCGCCCCAATTTATCGACGCCCTGCGATGCCTAACGTTGGCGCGTAGTGGTGTGTACATTCTCTGTCGTCGCAGCCTGTTTGAAACTTGAATTTCACCAGCGACAATTTGAAACGCAAGAGTTCACGATCGCCAA
Source organism: uncultured Pirellulaceae bacterium (assembly GCA_938010615.1). Lineage (GTDB taxonomy): Bacteria > Planctomycetota > Planctomycetia > Pirellulales > Pirellulaceae > Mariniblastus. Next base: position 6,229 of record CALLUY010000167.1, read on the forward strand.
TCCCGATCTTGTTCGCGATGCTGTTCTATTGGCTGTTGCCAACTTGCGATGTGGTTGCACAGCAAATCAGTTTCGCTCGACCGGACATCGAAAGTCCGATTGCAATCAGAGCCGAATCGGTTTCCCGATGGCACTCCGGGATCTATGAAGTTCTCCACTTGCGAGGCAATGTCCAGATCGCTCAAGGCAATCTTCGCGCGAACTCAAACGAAGCCATTGTGTGGGTTGAAGTTCCTGGCGATGACGTGGATGTTGAATCCCCCGAGTCCGCGTTTCGTGTGATTTTGTATTTGGAGAAAGATGCAACGATCGAACGAGACGGAGAAAGCAGCAGTCGGATTTCAGATGACTCGATCCTTGAGCGACTGTTCACGCGATCGACGGTCGACTTGAACGCGCCGCAGAAAAGCAACGCTGATCAGAATTCACCAATTTATCAACGAGCCTTCGATCGGCTCCAAGCCAACTTGAATTCCGGCAGCACCGGTTGGCCTTCGAACGATTCGAGCCAAGTTCGACTTACCCAATTCGAAGAATCGAATCCGATCCTTGTTTCGCCACTGACGGGTGAGACCATGCAGGCGCCGTCCTCGTTCCCGTCACCATCATCATTGCCTTCGGTACTTGAAAACCAAATCGACAATAGCTCGCCGTTCAGTTCGCCGTTCCAAACACCGGAACAAACGGGTCAACCGCAGGGAATATCACTTCCGAATCAGATTCCAGATTCGTACTCACGGGCGACCGGCGCCGGCGGCAGAGATGAAATCGCGAAGATCGGAAGACGTGACTCGCAATCGCCAATTAACATTTCCTCAGACCCCAACCCAAACAATCCCAACGAGCGAATCACGGTCTTTGAAGGCGGTGTTCGTGCCGTCATCAACAGCAAGGAAATCAACCAGCTCGATCCGTTTCGAGGAGACAGAACGTCGCAACTGACGCTACTTGCGGACAACATCGTCCAATGGAACACGTCTCTGCCCGACGGTTCCGAAGTTCAAGAACTCTACATGGACGGCAACGTGGTTTTCGCCAAAGACGGCCGCACCATCGAAGCCGAACAGATGTACTACAACGTGACGAATCGACAGGGAACGATCCTTGATGCCCAAGTGCTGACCAAGGTTCCGGGCTATCAAGGCAAAGTCAAACTGAAGGCCGACGTGTTGCAGCAGTTGGACGAAAACAATCTGCAAGCCATCGGTGCTGCGTTCACGACCAGTCGAATTGGTTTTCCGCGATACTGGCTGCAAAGTGAAGCGTTGATGCTGACTCGTCAACCCACTCAATTACTCGACGAAGAAACAGGAGTTCCGCTTTACGATCAGACCACCGGCCAGCCCAAACTCGGAAACGACTTCTTCGTCCAAGCTGAATCGAATCGAGTTTACGCCAACGGTATACCAGTTCTTTACTGGCCAAGGTTTAAATCCAACCTTTCTGATCCCGGGATTTATTTGCGACGTTTCCGAATCGGCAGCGATCAGATTTTTGGTACCCAGATTGGGACCGGTTGGGACATGTATCAAGTCTTGGGCCGTCAACGACCCAAAGGCACCGATTGGATCGGACTGCTCGACTATTTGAGTGATCGTGGAGTCGGCTTTGGAACAGAATTCACGTACAAGCGAAACGGTCTATTCGGCGTAGGCGGGCCAGCGACCGGCTACTACAAGAGTTGGTTCATCAACGACGATGGCGTCGACTTCCTTGGTCGTCAACGAGGCAACTTAACACCGGAAGAAGAATTTCGTGGTCGCAGCGTTGGACGACATCTTCACAAGATTGGTCCGGGCACGACCTTCCGTGCGGAGCTTGGTTACGTTTCGGATCGTAACTTTCTGGAGCAATACTACGAGCGTGAATGGGATACTGAAAAAGATGCCGACACCGGGATTTGGTTGGAGCGAAATTTTGGCACGCAGAGTTTGAATCTGACGGCCAACTACCAACTCAACGATTTCTTCACTCAGACCAGTTGGTTGCCGCGAGTTGACCACTTCATGATCGGTCAGCCATTGCTTGGTGATCGCGTCGTTTGGCATAACCGTACAAGTTTAGGGTACGGACGAATTCGCACTGCCGAGCCACCTACCAATGCGACGGACCTCGCGCAGTTCGATCCATTGGCGTGGGAGTCCGATGCGACCGGGATTCGATTCAACACGCGACACGAACTTGATTTTCCGGTCCAGCTTGGGCCGACGAAAGTTGTGCCGTACGTATTGGGCGACGTCGGCTACTGGCAAGAAGACAATAACGGCAACGACGCGTTGCGAGGTGTTGGGCAAGTCGGCGTTCGAGCCAGCGTTCCGTTTTGGAAAGTCTGTCCAAACATTCAGAGCACGCTTTGGAACGTGAACGGTTTGGCTCATAAAGTATCGTTTGATCTCGACGCGTTCTATGCGGATGCTTCGCAGGATCTCGATCGATTTCCTCTCTACGATCAACTCGACGACGACGCTCAGGAACACTTTCGACGCCGATTTCTGTTCAACACGTTTGGGTTGACAGCCGGCGACGATGTGCCACTGAAATACGACGAACGATATTTCGCATTGCGTTCTGGACTGCAGAGCAACGTGACGAGCCCATCTGCTGAAATCGCAGACGACCTTGCCGTGATCAAGCTTGGCATGCGTCACCGTTGGCAGACTCGCCGTGGAGCCCCTGGGAAACAGCGAGTCGTCGATTGGATTACGCTTGATTCCAAAATGTCGCTGTTCCCGGATGCGGATCGGGACAACTTCGGAGCCGAAGCTGGTTTGTTTGACTACGACTTCCGTTGGCACATTGGCGATCGAGTTTCGTTGTTGTCCGATGGATTCGCTGACTTCTTTGGTCAGGGTTTGAGAACGGTAAGCGTCGGGGCCTACGCGGAACGTCCAGAGATCGGTAGCGTGTACATTGGAGTCCGATCGATCGAAGGGCCCATCAGTAGCAACATTCTTTCCGCCGCTGCCGTCTATCGATTGAGCGATACTTGGGGCGTCAAAGCAGGGGCTCAAATCGACTTTGGCGAAACGGGTACGATCGGAAATCGTTTGGGCGTCGTTTACATCGGCGAATCGTTCCTCTGGGAAGTCGGATTCAACTACGACGCCAGCCGGGATAACTTGGGTATTCGATTTGGATTTGAGCCACGGTTCATTGGTGGCGGTCGCATCTTCCGACCAGGCGGCGTCCCAATTCAGGCGGCCAGTTCACGCTGGCTTGAGTAAGCCATTGGTAGATGCGAGCCGCAGCAAGCATCAGCAAAGATTTGCCAGTCCGACACGCCAGACAATGAGATACGAGATGATCTTGAAGAACTTTGGTTTATAAATATGACGGGACGATATTGAAAGTGTTCTCAAATGGTGGAGTTAAATGAGGCGAATAATGACGATACCAAAAGGAGGTCATCATGGGGCGATGCTGGTCTATTGCGAGTAGTTCACTCAAGAAATTCGAAGACGTTTCTGAATGGTTGTTAGCACAACCAGGATGGAAAATTAGAGCCGGATTTGAAGAAGATAAGCAGCGAACAATCGTTCGCTACGGTTCAACTTTCAACGCAATTTTGATGAGTCTGGACGCCAAAAGGGGAGTAGCAAACCAATTGAGCAGCCACTTGGGCGTCTTGCCAAGGTTCCTGATTAGCATTGAAGACATAAAGAACCCCAGTCTTGTTGGCATGCTTGACGTTGTTTATCAGTTGGCATTTGAATTCGTAAAAAATGACCCGAGCCCACTGCTCTTTCGGCAAGACACTGAGATTGTGTTTGTTCGGGACTTGAATCAGTTTCTCGTTAAGCCTGATTTCTTTGAGTCGAAGTCGATTGCTTCTCTCTTACCTTCGCCTTTCGAAGTGTGTGAGCGATTTGATTGAGAGTGCCAATGTTGCTTTAACTGTTTAAGTATGTCTGCAAAAAGTCGATAGCCAGCCCCATCAGTTTCATAGCTGGTGGGGCTTTCTTTTTTTAAAGCAACCGGTTGTGAATACAACCGTTCGTGGCCATTGAGCAACGTAAAAGACACGGTGAAACCGATGTTTCTCGGCTCTCTACAAAATGACCGTGAACTACCGATCCGCTATGCCCAAAAGAACAGTTGCACGAATGCGGCGTAGTCAGTGCCACCAATCAGCTCAGTGCATTTTTCGCGCATCTGTGTATGGGCGGATTCGTCGTCTGCCAGATCGTCGTCATCAACGCAACGCTCGAGATACGCTTCCATTTCGGACAGTGCCGAAATCAGTGAAGATTGGTCGGGTGCCGCAGCACAGAGCAAGCGGTCTGCAACCTCGTGGTCGTAGACGCATAGCGTTCCATCCGCGAGCAGGCAGAGCGCGTCGGATTCAAGCATTCCGAGAAACGTTGACGAGTCAGGAAGTTCCCAATACGGAAAGCGTTCTGAACCAATCACCGTTGCTGCGAATTCGAGCATGCCAATTTCGCGACGCTCGGTTTGCCACGCAGTAATTGTTGGATCAACGGATGGCATCTGAGTGGACTCGGTCGTGCAACGGAGGGTTTTTACGACACCGCTTCTCACCGAAGCCAACAAGCGTCGTATCACCAAACAGTTTACCAAAAAGAAACCACGAAGCCGCGGCTCTGCGTGTAAATTATGAAAACCATGTTGGCAGACGCGGACCACTACTGCACGCCATCCATTCCAAAAAGGACAATCAGTAAGAAGCCAGTCAAAACCATCTGAATCGGGATTAGTACTATGAAAAGCGCGAAAGCGAGCAGTCGATAGCTGATACGAAATGGGGCAACGAAAAGTGAGGCAATTACCAGCACCAAAGACGCGACAAGCGCGTATCCAATGGAATTGCCGGGCAGTCCGAGGCCCAGAAGTTTGTCCGTGATGGGGAGGATCGAATAGAGGAACGTGCCAAGCGACCAAAACGATGCGAACATCCAGAATCGGGGCTTTGATCTGCCAGCATGTGTTGCGTCCCCGACCGTTTCGGCGGCATTTGGTGACGTGTATGGATTCGGTTGGGAGTTGCTAATGGCGAGTGTCTGCCAACGGAAGGTTTTTTGCGACACCGCCCTAAACGAAGCGAACGACGCCTGAACTACGAGAAATTGTACCAAGGCCAACGCACGTTGCCAAAGAGCGAAGGCCGAGCGTAAACATCATGTTGTCGGACCGAGACATCACGTGTCAGTGGGATCGAGAGTTTCCGCATCCGCAATATCTTTGGGACGGCCACAAGCTCGTTGTTTACAATCAAATCGTCGCGGCCAATCACGCAGAGTTTAATGCCGTCCGCTTCAATGCAAAGCCGATTGGCCCATGCATGTTCGAAGCCAACGCCAGAGATTGCGGTGAGAATGTCAATCCGGGAAGGTTCGACACCGATCTGAAAAACCATGCCAGGTTTGGCCAAGTCGTCAACTGTTAGGTCGTGCAGTGGAGCACCAAAGTCAGCGAGGGCGCGATAGACACGAGGTGCGGTGTTGGAATCCGGACGAACCCAAAGATCGGGGTCTCCTGTGGCGCGTGGATGGCCGTGCGCCGCAACGGCGTACGCACCAACAAGCAGGAAATCAATCTTCGCGTCGGACAACGCGAGCAACATGTCTTTGAAGTCGGGGTTGAACAACATTTGGTTCCTTGAATGCCCAAGCGGTAAGAGTCAAAGGCCAGACCATGAGCAGTCGCTCTGCCGGTGTGACTTGGGGAACACCGGAATCGAGTCCTTGTTGGTCCAGCGTCGTGAGCTTCGTGACCGAACGATCCATCGGTGGGAGAGAGGCCATGGCATTCCTTTTGGCTGAGGTCCGACAAGCGGAAGGTTTTTACGACGCCGCTCCAACCGAAGCGAAAAACGTGGCATTTGAAGCAATTCTACTAATGCCAGCCCGTGTCGTCTATAATGGAAGTCGTGCCGAAGGCCCTGCGGCAAAACCATGTTGAACATGGATTTGAGGTCAGGTTCGCAAGCTCATTGAACCCCAAATCCTAAGTAGTTATGTGCCCCGTTGCGCGACTGGAAAGTTCCAATTTTCGGGTAGGTCAGCCCCACATAGATCACAGACGAACCAGCCATCCTTGACGATGTTGCGTTCGTTGCAGGCCGGACACAGGCGAAACACAACACGCGTGGTGAAATCATCGGGGTGATCAACGGGAATTGCATCCAGTGCGGCAGCAACAGTCGGCCACGATTCAGGTTCGGGGCAGAATCCAGTGGATTGGTTGGTGATTTCGGAAACGTCGCCATCTGAGAACGTGATTTCACCGGCGGAAAGCACAGGGCCACCACCAGCGCAGGCAACATGTTCGGAGCGGCGCGGCGCAAGCAGAAGAGTGCCGTCAACATCGACGGTAAACGTGGCAATCAGGGAGCCGTCCGGTTCGGCGTCCGAAATACGCGACGTGATCCATGCCGAAAGATCACCAACGCACCGGATCGGTGTTCCAGCGGGCGAGGTAGCAAGCGCAGAATCACGAATGTCAGCTGGCCCAACGTATTGATATTGCCGAGGAGCCATTCGATCAGGGGCACATAACGGAAGGTTTTTACGACACCGACGCAACCGAAGCGAAGGTGGATTGAATTGGATTTCATTGTATAATCGAATCGAGGCCGGCACCACATCGGAGGTGTGCCGAAGGCCCTTGCGTAAAAACCATGTTGAACATGGATTTGAAGTCAGGTTCGCAAGCTCACTGAACCCCAAATCCTAAGTAGTTGTGCGTCTCTGAACCACCATTGAGGTTTCCATGTCAACAGACAATCAAATTATCCCCGGCGTTGTGAAAGACGGTGTGATTGTGCCAAAATTGAATACTCAATTGCCGGAAGGAACAGAAGTCGAAATTGTCGTTCGTGATTCGGTAATGACACCAGCGTTACGGGAGGAATTGGCAGCATGGCAAGCAGCCGGTGACGAGGCATGGGCAATGATTGACCAATGGGAGAAAGAAGATAGTGAATAACGGAGATATTCACTGGGTTGATCTTCCGGTTGCGGGCGGGCGTGAGCAACGGGGAAGAAGGCCAGCCATTGTCATTCAGGACGAGAAGATTGGCGAGAAGCTCCCAACTGTTTTGGTCGTGCCGCTGACCAGCAGCAAGCGCGCGCTGCGGTTCGCGGGAACAGTATTGATAGCGGCGACCGAAGTTTCGGGTTTGAAGAACGATTCAGTTGCGCTGGTGTTTCAGGCGTTGGCTATCGACCGACCTCGTGTTGATGAACGAACGGGCACAGTTTCAGAAGCTGAACGAGCTGAAGTGCAGAAACAGCTGCGCATTCTCACAGGCGAATCTCTTTAGCCTGAGACGCACCATCGGAAGGTTTTTACGGCACCGCCAGAAACGAAGCGAGCGATGCGTGAACTTCTGAAGATTGTACCAAAGCCAACGCGCGTTGCCAAAGAACGAAGGTGTGCCCGGAGGGCCTCAGCGTAAAAACCATGTTGAACATGGATTTGAAGTCAGGTTCGCAAGCTCACTGAACCCCAAATCCTAAGTAGTTGTGCGGCACTCACGAGTGATTCACCAAGTAGAGCACGCGATCGTTTGCGGAATCCAATTGGAGTGATTTCCAGCCACATTCGATTAGCCAGAAAGCGCCAAACACAGTGTCGCCGTTAGCGAGGGTGTGGCGCCAAGGGTTGATTTCGTGTGATGCGAGGTCAGGCATCGGAGTTGGGTCGCTGGGAACGCCGAAACGGTCGACGAGTCGTGCCATGCAAGCAAAGAAGTGCGATTTGGCATCAGTATCAGCGTCTGTTTGCACGGCCACGGTCGAGACACCGTATCCACCGGGATCCCAGTCGAAAGCATCAGTTATTGCAATTGCGTCCATGCTGATTTGCCCGCACAACGGAATTATGAACGACATGATGTCGCGAAATACGAAACAAGAACGCAACTTAGTTTAACTGCGAAGTTCGGTAAATCCAGACAAGCTCAAAAAGTGTCTTGGTCAGCTGCAAAACAGACTCCGTAAGCGCGCAGAAAAAACCCGCCAGCTGATCAAAACCAGGCTGGGCGGGCTGCTGCGATGTATCGGTTGCTCAGATGCAAACGGATTGCCGCTACGAATAGCGGCAGACCCAAACGCTATCGGTTTCGCGTTGCTTCAGCGCGGGCCTCTTTCAAAGCGGCGGCTTCGCGAGCGAGTTTGAACTCAGGCCCTTTGGTGTGATACTGCACATCATCACGTAAATAGTAGGCGCTAGGTAACGTCTGTCCGCCGACGCTCGTTTGGCATCCAGTGAACAGCATGCTGGCGCCAAAGCTGGCGGCGAGCATCATGCAGACGAAAGTGTTTTGTTTTTTCTGGGAATTCATGGTTTGGAAAACTCCATTTTTGGGACCCGTGGAACTACATACACAGCGATAAATCCACGCCACGGGATAACCGTCACAAGCTTTATCGTCCACGTGACTGTCCAACTTTGAACCAATTACACAAAAAACCCGTACATCTTCGCTGGCCTGAAACGAGCACCGAAACCGGATCAGTTATTCAATCGTTCCATTTTGCCTCGATTCCCATCACTGTTAAGATAGAGGAGGGCAAGGTTGATGGCGGCGCTATCTTTCGACACGAGATTCTATCTAGATGGTCGATCAAATATGCGTCGTCGCTTTTTCTAGTCATCCCTGGAGACATCATGCTCTCACGTCGCATGAATGCTGTCACTTTTCTGTTTGTGATCATTGCTTGGTCGATTAGTGCGATGCACAGCCAGTCTGCTTGCGCCCAACTTCAGCAATCAGGAAGCTCTTTACCGAAGCGATCTTACTATCAGGCGTTTTCGTTTTATCGCGATGGCGATTTCCAGAGGGCGGGTCGCGATTTCCAGCAAGGCTACAATACCGCTTACCGGGAAGGCGACGCCCGCTATGTGGATTCGATCTGCTTTCTGACGATGATGGGCGAGTGCCATTTTCACATGGGCAACTACGCGGATGCTCTGACCAACTATGAACAGGCGCTCAAACTTTACCTGTCGTTCGTCAAAGGTGGCTGGCAAGCTCGCATTGATCCACCGAAAATTCTGCCTGCCGATGCCGGCGCGTTCGTTCGATCAAGAGTGAATTGGGGAACGCCGACTCGAACCGCCCAGATCCCCAAAATGCCAAGAACATTTATGGTGCTGATGGGCCGCGTCGATGCGACCCGAGTCATCCAAGAAGGTGGAGCTTGGGATCCTGCGCGACTTCGCCCTGTCGATGTTACCGAAGTCATGCGTTGCGTGGCGTTGTCGATGCACCGTCGAAGAAATCTGCTAGGTGCCATGAATCGGCTCGACCCGTTGTCCAAGCAACTGCTGGCGGGATTGAGGCTTCGCGGAGCGGGCGATGGTTCAATCATGGGAGCCTACAACGGAGTTGTTCTGGGCATCGCGTTGGCGTCCATGGAGCGCTTCGATGAAGCGGCGCGAACGCTGACCGGTTCACTGCAGATTTCAGGACAGTTTGATCATCCGTTGACGCCCGTTGCCTTGACTGAGCTAACACGACTGGCGATGGCCAACGGAAAGAAGGCAGCTGCGGCAACGTTGGCGTTGGAAGCAAGTTATTCGGCGGGAGTTTTCAACCAGTACGATTTGGTCAACGAGTCTCTTTCGTTGGGGACGACCAATCATCTGACGACTTTGAAGACGCCCTACCCTCCTCTGGCGAATGCGATCCAATGGTCGAATCGCGAAAAAGTTCGATTGACTCAACTTTCGCTGATCCAGCGACTTGCAGAGAGTCACGCCGAAAGTGGCAACATTGCTGCGGCTCGTGAAACGATCGCGCTTGCTAATACGGCTGACCGTCGCCGAAACACATTGTCTGGTACGGTCGCGAACTCTCGTTTGCAATACACTTCAGCCGTCGCCAGCTTCACCGAGGGGAACTTCGCCGCGGGACTGAGTGATTTATCAGGAGCACTGAAACAGTATCAAAACGGCTCGCTCTGGCTGTATCGTTTGCGGTTGGCTTCGGACTTGGTTGCGAACAAAGCTGTAAGCGAACTCGATGCGGACAAACTTTTTGCGACGCTGTTGCACGACCCAACGGATGCGGAATGGAAGTTTGATCCGATCGAACCGATGTCGTTTCTGTCTACCGATCATGTTACGGCAATGGAGACTTGGTTCGATATCCTGATTCGTCGTCGACAGTACGAGCGAGCCCTGCAGGTTTCCGAGTTGATTCGACGGCATCGATTTTATTCGACGCTGCCATTGGGTGGGCGGTTGATGGCGTTCCGTCATTCGCTCAACGCGGAAACGAAGGCGCTTGATCCTGCTACCGCGCGGCAACGTGAAAGTTTCTTGAATCGAAACGCAGGCTATCGAGAATTGCTGACCGGCGCACTGACGATTCAAAAAGAGTTGGTGAAACTTCCACTGGCTCCGAAACCAGATTCCGAAGATGCTCGAAAGCGCCGTCAGCTTTTGGCGCAGCTCTCACAGGTTTCGTCATCTCAAGAAGCGCTGATGGCCAGCTATGCTCTCAGTCGTGAGCCATCAAATCTTGCGTTTCCGCCTCAGCTGCCGCTCGAAAGTTTCAAGCGGTTGATTCCCAAAGGAACGCTAACCCTTTCAACGTTGAAAACTTTCAGCGGTTACCATCTGTTTTTCGTCAGTCGCGAAAGGGTTCGTTATGTGAATCTCGGTTCGGCACGAGGACTCGAAACTGCGATCACAAAGCTGTTGAAAAGCATTGGAGCCATTGGCGGCGTTGGGACGGATGCGAAATATTTGGCCGAAGAGCAATGGAAAGAACCTGCGACGAAAATCAAGCAAGGAATCTTCACGGACATTCCGGATGAGTCGTTTCAAAACATCGTTGAGCTGGTGGTGATTCCAGACGGCATGCTTTGGTACATGCCGTTTGAGTTGCTTCCGATGGAAATTGACGGAGAGGAAAAGTTCTTGGTCGACTTGTGCCCAATTCGATACTCACCAACCGCGTATCTTTCTGTCGAAGCGCCTGGTGGAGGGCAGTTGCAGCGAACGTCGGTTGCGTTGGCTTCGATGCACCCACGTGGCGAGCTGGAAACGACGATGGCTGAGTTGGAGGAATTGAAAAAGAAGATTCCTGATGTGGATTCGTTTGAAAAGCAGAAAACTCCCAGCGGGCTGAGTGCTTGGTTGACGGATCACTTGATGGTTTGGAGTAATTCATCTCTGCCAGCGAATGGTTATGATTTTCGACCGATTCCTTTTGACGTCTCGGATCACGCTACTGTCAGTTCATGGATGTCGCTGCCATGGTACGGCCCTGAATTTCTTTCGTTACCAGGTTTGCAAACGTTCGGCAAAGGGCGCAAAGCGAATGGGTCGGAGATGTTTTTGACAACCGTCACGCTGATGTCGGCTGGCTCGCGAACGATCATGTTGCCCCGTTGGCCAACCGGCGGCGCAACCAGTTTGGGGCTGACTCGTTTGTATGCGGAGCATTTGACGGAGCCAATGACCGGTGCCAAAGCGTTGCGAAAGGCAATGATGGAAGCTCGCGATCTCCAGTTCGACATTGAGAAAGAACCACAGATCAAAAAGGAAAAGAATCCTGGCGATATTTCGCTCAAGCATCCATTTTTCTGGGCGAGTTTTTTCGTCGTTGATCAGCCTCGTTTAAAGCCAGCGGCGGTCGTGCCAGCGAATCAGTTGCCGGGCGCGCCGTCGTTGCCCGGCGTGATGGCGCCGACGACTCCCGCGCCGGCCGGCACAGTGGAAGCTCCTAGCAGCCCACCAACTGAAAAGAAAACGCCAGCTGCTGAACCGGATAAGCCATCACCGGAAGATGAAGCCATTCCGAAACCAAAAGTCGTGCCAAAGAAACCGGGCGGCGTTTTTTGAGGCCGTCTGCATTCGTACAAGCCCGAAGCGCAA
>CALLUY010000168.1 GCA_938010615.1 uncultured Pirellulaceae bacterium
ATTACCGACAACGACACGGCGACGTGGAGTATCTCAGGCGACGCGACGGTTGGCGAAGGTGCGGTTGCGAAATACACCGTTGCACTCGCTGGCACAATTCAAGCCGGCGAAACCGCAACGATTGAACTTGCGATTGGCGATCTCGATACAGCGTCGGCGGACTATGCGAGCTTTGTCGCGGCCGTCAATGCGGCGATCACAAACTACACCGGCCCCGGAGCGGTAACTTTCGACGGCACGACACTGACCTTCACCAGCGACGGCAATCCGATGGACGATTTGTGCATCGAACTAACCGCAGTAGACGATCTAAATGTTGAAGGCCCAGAAGACTACACCATTTCGATTGCCGGCGCCGGATCGACAACTGGAAGCGATGTGATTGCTGGCGGACCAACTGCTGTCACGACAACGATCACTGACAACGACACTGCGACGTGGAACATTGCGGGTGACGCAACGGTTGTCGAAGGTGCCACGGCACAGTACACGATCGAGCTTGACGGGCCGCTTCAGTCTGGTGAAACCGCAACGATTGAGCTGTCTCTGGGCGATATTGATACAAACTCTTCAGACTATGCTGCTTTTGTGACTGCTGTTAACGACGCGGTCGCAAACTACACTGGCAGCGGAACGCTCAGTTTCGACGGCACCACTTTGGTATTCACTGCGAATGCTGACGGTGATGTGATGACTGACTTGATCATCAATCTGGACGCTGTCGACGATGTGCTAAGCGAAGGCCCAGAAAGCTACGTCGTTTCGATCGCCAATCCAGGCACAACGACTGGCGGCGATGTCGTCGTTGGGCCGGCTACTTCCGCAACGACAACGATCATTGACAACGATCCGACGGAGTGGTCCATCTCTGGTGATGCGACGGTCGATGAAGGAGGAACCGCACAGTATACGATCGCTCTCGATGGCGTTCTTCAGCTTGGCGAAGACGCCATCGTTGAATTGACTCTCGCAAATATCGACACCAACGGCAGCGACTATGCGAACTTCATCGCAGCGGTTCAGGTTGCCGTCGCGGCTCGAGCAGACCTGTCTTTTGATCCAGCAACAGGACGATTGACGGCCACAGGAACGGGCTTGGTCATGAACGACTTGGTGATCTCGATTGATGCCGTCGACGATACGTTCATCGAAGGACCAGAAAACTATCAAGTCCTTCTATCGAATGCCACCAGCACAACAGGGCTGACTGCCGTCATCGATCCGGCCAACAGTATCGTGACGACGACGATTCGCGACACGGTAGGCGACGGAGGAGTAATCGAGGAAGCGGTTTGGTCTTTTGGCACTGATCAGACGGTGGACGAAGGAGCATCAGGCTCATACGCTTTAAATCTCGGCGGCAACTTGCAAGCCGGAGAAGTCGTCACGGTCGATCTCACGCTGACGGATTTGGATACCGTTGGCGGAGACTACGATAGTTTCAACGCTGCGATGAACGCGGCCGTCGCCTCGTACGCAGGTCCGGGCAATGTTGCCTGGGACGGCGCAACGTTCACTTTCACAAGTGACGGGACCGGTCCGATGGCTTCGTTGCCGATTGTGCTTGGAACGGTCAACGATCCGTTTGCCGAAGGAGCAGAAGACTTCCGCATCGCGATCACCAACGCGGTCAGTTTGACAGGCGCTTCGATCTCGATCGACGCCACGTCTGATGATGCTGTCACAACGATTGACGATACCATCGGCGCTGGTGCCGATGACGTAACGTTTGCGATCGTTGGCGACACAAGCGTCGACGAAGGAGGCACCGCAACCTATACCATCACAACGACCGGCGGGCTTGGTGCCGGACAGGACATTCAAGTTGACCTGTCTCTCGGAGACATCGACACCAACAGCGCTGACTATGCGAACTTCAACGCGGCGGTTGTCGCAGCGGTGGCAAACTACAACTCGGGAAGCAATTCGGGATCCGTCAGTTGGGACGGCACGACGCTCATGTTCACCGCCGCGTCCGACGGAGATGTTTTGGCCGGACTCGTGATTGATCTGGTTGCCAATGATGATAGCTTCCTAGAAGGACCAGAATCCTACGACCTCACACTGGATAGCCCAAGCAGTGCCGACGGTATCCTTGTTGGAGTCGATGCGTCTCAAAATATTGTCCTCACGACCATAAACGATACCGTTGGCGACGGTGGACCACCGGAGTTTGGCGGAGAATGGTCACTTACCGGTGACACAATCATCAACGAAGGCGACGACGCGATCTACACGATTGGTCTGACCGGAAACTTGCAAGCCGGAGAAGCGACGACGACTCAGCTTAGCTTGGCCGACGTCGAAACCAACTCCAGTGACTACTCACAATTCAGCACGGCGGTTTTGGATGCCGTGTCTGCCTACAACTCGAACGCGTCCAATAGCGGTTCACTCTCGTGGGACGGTTCGTTTTTGACCTTCACTAGTGATGGAAGTGGCCCAATGGACGACGTTGAGGTAACCCTCACGTCAGTCGACGATGTGTTGGTCGAAGGGCCTGAACGCTTTAACGTCGTGATTGCAAATGCAAGTAGTTCGACTGGTCTAAGCCCAACGGTTTCAGCAGCGGACAACCTTGTCAACACAACGATCATTGACAACGATCCGACGGAGTGGTCCATCTCTGGGCCATCAATGACCAGCGAAGGAAACGATGCAACGTATACCGTTTCACTCGACGGCATTTTTCAAGCTGGAGAAATGGTATCCGTCAGCATTGGCTTGACCGATATCGACACCAATAGCAGCGACTACGGCAACGTCATTGCAGCGATTGTTGCGGCCGCCGCATCAAATCCGGATGTTTCGTTTGATCCGGCGACCGGAGTCATCACGTACACAGCTCCTGCGGACGGAGCCACGATGGCGGATCTGAACATTGACTTGCCGATCAACAGCGATGGCGTTTCGGAACCGCCAGAAGACTTCGTTGTTTCGTTGTCGAATCCAACCAGCAATACGGGGCTCTTGCCGACGATTGACGCCACGCAAACCAGCGTCAACACAACGATCAACGGTTCTCCTGTGCTGCAGCCAGACAGTGGATTCACCAGCGAAAGCACGCCTTACTTTGGCAACGTTCTAAGCAACGACTCCGACCCCGACGGAGATCAGTTGACGGTCACTCATGTCGACGGCCAACCGATCTCATCGCCGATTATTACCGACTGTGGCACCGTTGTGATGAATCCAAACGGAACCTTTACATTCACTCCGAATCCAGGATTCTTTGGCGTCGACACGTTTACTTATACGGTCGTGGATTCGGCAGGCAACACGGAAATTTCGACGGTTGAAATTACGGTCAATGGAGCCCGCGTCGGTGTCGCAAAAGCTGCCTCTGACGCCGTTGCCAACGGTGAAGACTGGGACATCACCTTCACGCTGGTCATGGAAAACCTCGGCAACGTTTCGTTAAACAATTTGAGGTTAACCGATGACGTTCAAGCGATTTTCGGAAATTCATTCGTTTCCACCAGTGCTCCAACGATTCAGAATTTCACTGGGAGTGGAACAGCTCCAACACTGAACGCCAACTGGGCGGGCAACACATCACAGAACATTCTTTCGGGAGGAGTTTTGGAGGTCGGTGCCTCGTTTGAAGTTACTTTCACGGTCACGATTGATCCTGATGCCGGCGGTGTCTCCCAGATGCTCAATAACCAAGCCGAAGCTTCGGGGCAAGGAATCAATCCAGACGGAACGACGATGCTCGGCAGCAACGGGCGACCTGCAGTTGCGACAGACGTTTCCGATGATGGAACCGATCCGGCAGGAGACAACGGCAACAATTCAAATGAC